>CANQUA010000060.1 GCA_947626915.1 uncultured Lachnospiraceae bacterium | reverse complement strand
GAGAATCGAGCGGCTGCTCTTTGGGGACCTGGCTCCAAGAGAATGATTCTTGGCGTGAGGACTTTGCGATTGCCCTAGCCAAATACCGAAAATCCAAGAAAATGATATACAAATCCGCTCCTTCCGTGCTATACTCTCCTTGATCACGGCTTATCTGAAACGGCAGCGCCGCATTGCAGGAGCATCTGCGCCGTCTTCGTGATACAGCCTGCAGACGAGGAGGTTTTTATGCTTTGCGATTTTCACTTTCATACCAGCTTTTCCGGAGACAGCGATACACCGCCTGAACGGCAGATTGAACAGGCCATCGCGTTGGGCATGGAACGGATCTGCATCACCGACCACCATGATTACGACGGGAAATCCGAGATTGATTTTACGCTGGATATCCAGGCCTATCTGAAAGCCATGGCGGAGCTGCGCGAGCGTTTCCGCAGCCGCATCCGTCTCGAAATAGGCATAGAACTGGGGCTCCAGCGGCATATTTCCGATTATCTGAAGGAGCTGGTCCGGACATACGAATTTGATTTTATCATCGGTTCCAGTCATTTCATCGACGGGATCGATCCGTACCTCCCTGTTTATTTCGAGGGCCGTTCCGAAAAAGAAGCCCTGCGGCGTTTCTTTGAGGTCACTCTGGAGCGGGCGAAAATGACCGACTGCTTCGATGCCTACGGCCACATGGATTACATCGTCCGCTACGCGCCGTCAAAAAACCAAAATTACCGGCCGGAGGATTACAGAGACTATATCGAACCGCTGCTGAAGATCCTGATTGAAAACGGAAAAGCCCTGGAATGCAACACCGGAGGCTACCGCTACCGGCTGGGGCACCCGAACCCCTGCGAAGAAATCCTGCGCCTCTACCGGGAACTGGGCGGCGAACTGCTCACCGTCGGTTCCGACGCTCACACTCCCGCCTATTTAGGCAATGAATTCGGGCGCGCAGCAGAAATCCTGAAAACCTGCGGTTTCCGCTATTATACGGTGTATCACAAACGCCGGCCGGAATTTCTGCCGCTGTGACGGCGGACCGGCCTCCGGCAAAAGGGGGCTTTGGAATATTGTGCCGAAAAAATTGCAAAAGGGTTCAAAAAACTATTGCAAAAATTTTCTCTATCCCTTATAATAGGCTTCGTTGGAGATGTAGCTCAGCTGGGAGAGCATCTGCTTGACGTGTAGAGGGTCGCAGGTTCGAGTCCTGTCGTCTCCACTGATCAAGAGGTATGCGAACACTCGATGTTCGCATACCTCATATTTTTGTCCATGACATGCGAAAGCATGAAAATAGCGGAAATGGCGTGAAATCACCGTTTCCGCTATTCTGTTATTCCGGTGCTATCCCGGAATCCGTTCCGAACTATCATAAAAATGATCTCTGTTTGGCCAGCTATGCAGCACGAAATAACCCATCATCGGACCGAAACCATTTTCCCGCACCATACGCAGAAATTGCAAAAGATGTATAAAATACGCCTGCTCCCATAAATATGAATGGCTGATTCCAGCCAAGCAGCGGTCCATCGGCTACTCATCCTCCGCCAGCGAAAAATCCGTGATAAGCGGGCAGTGATCCGACACATCCAGAACCTCCGGATCAAGTATTACCATAAAAAAACGCGCGTCCGCATCATCCGTATACGTGATATGATCGATTGACGTCTTGCCATGATCCGGCATTCCGCATATCGTATGCTGGGAGCGGTACCCCCCATTCATCGCGTTTTCCACATTCGCCTGGGCATCCTTCATCCGGGACTGCTTCAAAAATTGCTTAAACTCACCGGACAGACGGTTCGTATTAAAATCCCCCGTACAGATCACCGGGCATCCGTATTCCTCCTTAAGAGCCAGCACCTTGCTGCTCATCTCCTCCGCCTGCGCAAAGCGGTAGTCGGCATGTTTGTTGGTGTCCCAATGGGTATCGACCACAGCGAAGCGCCTGCCGCTTTCCGCCGTCTCGAAAACGCCCCAGGTCATCAGCCGGTAGATAGGAGAGTCTCCTTTTGTATAAATATCCACTCCGCTGTCGACCAGACTCAGCGTCTCCGTATTATAAATGACAGTCGTCAGGTTAATCCCGCCCTGCAGATTATCTTTATACAAAAATTCATAAGTATCCCCTAGCAGAAGTTCCAGCCGGTCATACCATCCCTCGTCCGCCTCCTGCAGACCGACTACATCCGGCCTGTAAGCCATGATTGCGGCCGCCGCTTTCTCAGCCCGGCCATCCAGCGATACTCCGAATCTCGCAGCAAGAATATTAAAGGACATTATGCGGATATCCGCGCCGTCCGTTAATTCCAGCCCGCCGGGTTGTTCTGCGCCGCTGGCTGGATCCGGTTTTTCGGATTTTTCCGGCTCGCCGACCGGCTCTGCTATATCGGTAGTTTCGGTTTCGCCGGTCGGTTCCGGCTCGCTGGCCGCTTCTGCCACGCTGGTCGCTGCTTCGCTGGTCGCTTCCAGCACGTCGGCCGCTTCCGCCACATTGATTTTTTCAGTTTCACCGCTCGCTGCTCCGCCGACAATATTCGCACTGCCTCCCAATCCGCAGCCGCTGACGCCCCAAACTACAGCCGCCATGAATACAGTTCCCGCTATCATCCGCCATCCCTTTCCTGTCATCTGCCATCCTCCTCGTTCTCTCTGCAGCCGCTCTTCTTTTGCCGTTTATCACAGCAAAAGTTCTGACATCATCCCTATTTCTTTCCTATCATCAATCGTATTTGATTAATCAGAGCCAATACAAGTATAGTGTGCGAATAGTCAGAACTTCAATATTCAAAATGTTCTATGGCGTTCAAAATGTTCAGCGAAACGATCCATGCTCTTCGGAAACAAGGCATCCTCTCCGCATAACCGCATAAGGCCGTATATTACACCTACAGTCTTTGCAGTAACATATCAATCACAGAAAATTAAATTAAGAAATTTTAAACGATTTGGAAAATCACCAGGAAAATGGTAAGAATTTTTGCCCTGTCTTTCAGGCAGTTTCATTATGAATGACAGATCCCGGCAAAGCGGCGGCTCTGCGGCACAATATGCTGCGCATCCTCGAACCGTCCGACAGCAGGGCCGGGATCCATACTTTTCTCGCATCCTCTCAGACGGTCCCGAACGGCCGCCTTGTTCACATCCTGCCGTCTTGCTGAACAACCAGCTCTCCGAACGGCCGCCGCCATCAGTTCGCGGCCAGCGACGCCAGCGTCTCCGCCACGGATTCCGCCACCGTTTCCGCTTCCTCCGCCGTAAAATATCCGCAGGCCGCCATCCGCCGGACCACCTGCAGCTGCCTCTGCGCGGCCAGCTCCGGATTCACGGTCGGCGCGTATTTGGACGGAGCGTTGGGGATCCCCGCCAGGAGCGTGCTTTCGTACTGGTCCATTTCGGCCGGTTCCTTGCCGAAATACCCCCGGCTGGCGGTCCCTACGTCATAGTACCCGCTTCCAAAATAGATGCTGTTGACATACAGTTCGAAGATTTCCTCTTTATCAAACGTATCCTCCAGGGCCAGCGCCATAAACACTTCGGCCACTTTCCGGACCAGTTCTTTCTCCTGGCTGAAATAAAGGTTCTTTGCCAGCTGCTGCGTGATCGTGCTGCCGCCCTCCACCAGGGACCCGGCTTTCAGGTCATGGAACACCGCCCGGCAGATGGCGATGGGATCCACGCCGATATGATTGAAAAACCGCTTATCCTCAACCGAGACCACCGCGTCCACGTAATCCTCCGGCAGTTCCTCAAACTCCGTGTAATTCTCCTTTGACCGGATCGAAGCAGCCATCTCCTCCAGGCTGGTTTCCTCGACCGCTTCCTGATAAACCTCGTAACCTTTTCCGGCAATGATAAACCCTGAGCAGAGTATGACTGCCATTGCCACGAGTAACGCCGATTTCAGTATCTTCCGCAACATATCCGTCCGCTCCTTTCTGCCGCCATATCCTTCAGCATGTTCTCTCGCATTTTTCATCTGCTGATGAGAACATTGTAGCAGAAATTCCGCAGTAAGACTTTACCATTCCCTTATTCTTTCCAAACATTCTATGACGATATGGAAAAAATCCTGAAGAAAATGAAAAAAATTATTAACTGCCCCTTACCGCAGCACTTCCCGGTAAAGCCGCAGCACGTTGCCGTGGAAGACCGCCTCGATCTCCGATTCGACGAAGCCCTGCCGGTGCATCTCCGCCTCCAGAAGCGGCAGATCCGCGGCGGATCTCATCTCCAGCTCGCCGCCGATCCCGTCGAAATCCGATCCCAGGCCGATACAGCCGATGCCGCCCACCTGCTTCATATGCTTCATATGCCGCACCATGTCGGATACCAGGCTCTTCGGCGTTTCTCCCTCTTTCCAATCCGACGGGGAACGCAGAAAATCAATGCAGTAGTTGATCCCGGCTACGCCGCCCCGCTCCGCCAGAGCCCGCAGCATCTCGTCGGTCAGGTCCCTGGGGCAGTCCGGCACCAGGGCGCGGCAGTTGGAATGACTGGCCACAAACGGTTTCTTTCCATATTTAATGACATCCCAGAAACCGCCGTCATTTAAATGGGACACGTCCACGATCATCCCCAGGCGCTCCATTTCCTCCACAAACGCGATGCCGGTCTCGGTCAGGCCGTGCTCCGTGTCCACGTAACCGATCGTCCCGGAGCCCTCCAGGTTCAGGATATTGGGCCAGGCCAGCTCATTGGCATAATTCCAGGTCAGGGTCATCATGCGCACGCCCAGGCGGTAAAAATCCCGCAGGTACTGAAGACTGCCCTGGCACACGGCGCCTTCCTCGATCGTAAGCAGCGCGGACATCCGGCCCCGCCGCTGATTTTCCTCGATGTCTTTATACGATCTCACCACGCCGATCCGGTCCGCATTCGCTTCCATTTCCATATAAAATGTGTCCAGCAGGGCCATCGCGTACTCAAAAGGCCGCTCCGTCCGCCCCAGATGAACGAACAGCGCAAAATTCTGAAGCGTATAGTCCCCTTTCTCCATTTTTTCCAGATCGATATGTAAACGGTTCCGTGAAAGGCAGATCTCCTCCCCTTTCTCCCGGAATCTGTGAATATCCGCGATCGTGTCGCAGTGCATATCCGCAACTTTCATGTCTTGCCTCCGTTTTCGGTTTTTCGCGTCCCGCCGTCCGCTTTCTTCTATGTCTATTTCGACCGTGGGAAAATATGTATCGTGCATATTATAAGCAATGCGCCGCTTTCGCGCAAGCGTTTCCGCAAAATCAGCCGGACCGCCCCGGCGCCCCAGCCGGTGACCGTTACAGTTTAAAGCAAGAGTCACCGGCTCTTTCTGGCTACCGTGTGAAAAGTAACGGCGCCCCCGCACAGGCAGCCGGCCTTCGCAAAACAGGAACCAGGGAAGCGTCACCCGTGAATCATGATGCTGATCCGCTTATAAACCAGCGCCGTGATCAGCGATACGATCACGCCCTTCACCAGGTTAAACGGCGCCACCGCCAAAAACGCAAAGGTCCATACGTTGGAAATGGCCGGATTGATCTCCGCCCCCTGCTGAATGATCTGCTCCAGAGGCATGAAATTGGAGTAAAACGGCAGCATAATCAGCGCGTTCAGCACTGCTCCCACCAGGGCCATGCAAAGAGTGCCGACCACCATGCCGATGATCGCGCCCTTTTTCGTCCTTTTAAACCGATACACCAACGCCGCGGGGACCACCAGCGAGCAGCCGATGCAGATATTGGCGAACTCTCCCACAAAGCCCGTAGAGGTGGGTTTGATCACCAGCTTCACCAGGATTTTCACGATCTCAATGACCGCCCCGGCGGCCGGTCCCATGGAGAACGCTCCCACCAGCACCGGAATCTCGCTCAGATCCAGCTCGTAAAAGGACGGCGCAATAAATGGCAGCGGAAACTCAAACAGCATCAATACCGCTCCCAGCGCGCCAAACATCCCCATCAGGGCCACATGCTTCACAGACAACAGCTTCTTTTCCTCTTTCATGACTTACACAGCCTCCTTGAAAATGAAATGATTGTGCTAAGTTCATTCGCAAGTGGAAACGTGCGCCGTCTGCATCAGGCCGCGGCTTCTCTGTGCGTGGAAACGGGCTGATGTCCCCGTGTTCTCATCCGACACAAAAAGCCCCAGGCCAAGCACCTGGGGCGTCTCATCACAGCGAAGCCCGCGCATCCGCGCGGCACGCAGTTTCTTCTCTCATCCAGACTGTACTGTCGGTTTTGGAATCTCACCAAATCGGCCGCAAAAGCGGTTCGCGGACTATACCGCCGGTGGGGAATCTCACCCCGCCCCGAAGAACTTATACTATTACGCCGGTTATTATAACGCAAGAGAAAGCGTTTTGCAAGCAGTTTTGCAATTCATTTTACGGCCGGACCTCACACAAGCACAAACTCCGCCCCGTTTTCCGTATCGCTGCTTCCTCCGATCAATACCTGGAATTTTCCCGGCTCGCTGGTATTGTTCATATCGATATCGTAGAAGGTCAGCATCGGCTCTTCAATGGAAAAGCTTACTTTCCTGCTTTCTCCCGCCGCAAGCGGAACTTTCCGGAAGCCCTTCAGGGTTCTGACCGGTCTGGCCACGCTGGCCGCCGGATCCCGGATATAAAGCTGAACCGTTTCCACTCCGTCTGTATCGCCCGTATTGGTTACGGTCACGCTGGCTGTAATCGTTTCTCCGGCTTTCATCTCCCGCCTGTCCAGACTTACCTCCGAATAGGAGAACTCTGTGTAGGACAGTCCGTAGCCAAAGGGATAGAGCGGAGCCGTCACTTCATCCATATATCCGTTTTTAAACAGATGGATCTCCCTGGGCGAATTGGGCCTTCCCGTCATGAGATGGTTATAATAAACGGGCACCTGTCCCAGGGTTCTGGGAAACGTCATGGAAAGCTTGCCCTGCGGGACACGGTCTCCAAAGAGCACATCCGCCACAGCGTTTCCTCCCTCTGTTCCGGGCATCCACGCCACCAGAAGCGCCCTGGAAAGCCCGGCGATCTCCTTTACCGCCAGGGGCCTGCCGCAGAACAGCACCGTCACGATATTCGGGTTGACCTGCCGTACCTTCCGAAGCAGTTCCATCTGTCCTTCCGGGATCCCCAGACTGACGCGGCTTCCCGCCTCCCCGGACATATCCCTGTGTTCTCCGAGGCACAACACCACCCTGCTGCTGGCCGCCGCCATTTCCAGGGCTTCACGGAGCCACAGATCCGCCTGTTCATCGCAGGGGTTAATGACGCGCCCGTATTTTGTAGGGCAGCCCGGATCCATCAGGTAGCAGCCCTGGGCGAAGGTCATATGGGAAAGGCCCTTTCCTTCCACTCCCTGCCTGACCGTCACGGTTTCTTCCGGCTTCTCCGGGAAGGACCAGGCTCCGTATAACTCCGGATTCTCCACAAAAGGCCCGATCCAGGCGATCGTCTCCGTCTTTTTCAGAGGCAGGATCCCCTCGTTTTTCAGCAAAACAAAGGAAGCCGCCGCCGTCTCCCTGGCTTTCTGCCGGAAATCCTCACGCAGCAGAAGTTTCTCCGCCAAGGCCGAATCCACAGCCCGGAACGGCTCTTCAAAGAGTCCCAGATCATTCTTCAGCTGTAAAATGCGAAGAACTGCCTCGTCCACCAGCTGTTCGCTCACCTCGCCGGACCGCACCAGCTCCGCCAGATGCCCCGCATAGGCATTGGACACCATGTCAATATCCACGCCGGCTTCGATCCCCAGCTTCGCGGCTTCCCGCGCGTCCGCGGCCACGCCGTGGAACACCATCTCTTCTATGGCGCTGTAATCGGAGATCACCACTCCCTGAAATCCCATTTTGTCCCGCAGGATCTTCCGCAGGAGCCATTTATTTCCGGAGGAAGGGATCCGATTGAGCGTGTTGAAAGAGGTCATAACAAGACGGCAGCCTTTTTTTACCGCCGCCTCATAGGCAGGCAGATAATCCTCCATAAAGGTGCGTTCCGACAATTCCACGTTGTCATAATCTCTGCCGCCCTCCGGGTATCCGTATCCGGCAAAATGCTTCAGGCACGCCGCGACCTTATCCTTCCGGCGCAGATCCCCCTGATACCCTTCAACCATCGCTTCCGCCATCCGGCTGTTCAGGTAAGGATCCTCCCCCGGCGATTCCATCACTCTCCCCCATCTGGCGTCCCGCACCAGATCCAGCATGGGAGAAAAGGTCACATGCAGCCCGCAGGCAGCCGCCTCCGCCGCCGCTATCGCGCAGGTTTCCTTCACGAGCTCCGGCGAAAACGTACATCCCAGAGCCAGCGGTATGGGAAAAATAGTCTCAAACCCATTGATCACATCCAGCATAAACAGCATGGGAATCCGGTGCGGCTGCTTTTCCATCTGCCGCTTCTGCAGTTCATACAGCCTTTCGGCCCCCTTTATCCCCAATACGGACCCGGCCATTCCGATCTGGTCCTCCGTCAGCTGCGTGGTTCCCGTCGGTCCCGTCACCAGACCGTTCCCGGTCAGAACATCCGCCGGGAGCTGGATCATCTGCCCCACCTTCTCCTCCAGCGACATATCCTGAAGCAACTCTTTCAATTTTTCCTGTGTCATAAGAAGCTCCTGCCTTTCTTGGTTTATCCCGCCATAAAACGCCGCACCTCGTCCATTGCCAGAGCGTCCTGCTCTCTGGAAAACATATGCCCGCCGCCGTCGATCAAACGCAGCCGAACCGTCCCGGTTCCTCTGCCCAGATACGTTTCATAGGCGCGTTCCGCGTAGCGGACATGGACGAGCTCATCGGCGGTTCCATGGACGATCAGGACATCGCCGGCATATTTTTGAATTTCCGCAAACGGGTCCATCTCCATTACATCGGCGGCGTAACGCTTTCCCAGCTTCATCGGACCGCACCGGATCACTTCCGGCAGATTATTCGGATCAAATTTTGCGAACATCATTTTCCCCGCCCTGGCATCATCCGGAATACACAAGGCAGGGTAAAACAGGACCAGCTTTTTCACCTGCTCCTTTAATTCAGCGGCGGCAAGCGCAGATACGAATCCTCCCTGACTGCATCCCATCAGCGTAACATTCTCCCCATCCGTATATGGCAGATTTTGGACATAGGAGACGACCGCTTTCAAATCCTCAACCTCCGTCAAAACGGACATATCCGTCGTCTTTCCGTCGCTTTTCCCCATCATGACGCATCCGCCGCTGAAATCGAAACAATAGGAGACATGACCTAAACCGGCAAACATTTCTGCATAATGCCGCACCGTCTCCTGGTTCGCCATAAAACCATGACAGACAATCGCGATGGGGAGATGGTCCCCCTCCGGACGATACTCCGTTCCCCGGATCGCAAGCCCGCCGCGCCGGCAGGAAAACGGCGATATCTGACCTTTCTCCCTGAGATTACCGAACATTCCTTTCACCATCCTTCCTCCGCTGAAACATAGTTTCTGACTAGAAAAAACTCATCTGCCCATTCAGCCAGCTTTTCTGCCGCGCCTCATGAACGATATCATCCGGCCCGCTGTTTCCGATCAAAAAAGGGGACGACGGATCATGTTTCCGCATATTTTCTCTCACCAGCGCCGGATTTGCATTGGCGTAGCAATATCTGCACAAATGGCCGCAGGTATCATAGGCTCCGATGTCCGCGCCGAGAACGCAGGCGCAGGCCCCGTTCCGCTGGTTGGTTCTCCTTTTCGGAATATTCAGACGTACATGAAGCGCCGTTTCAAACGTAGCAACTGTCATACAGCCGGAACAGTCCGCCCCGTATGGGGCCAGCTCCTCTCCCTCGGCGCAGGGCCGGACCGTCATCCCGTAACGCCCCGCGATCTCTATCATCTTCTTTCCAACCGCAAGCCTGTCCGCTTTCGATACCTCTCTGGCCTGCGGAAAATTGCGTTCTACCTTTTTGTATATATCAATGAAACTGATCACACACGATTTCGTAAAGCCGGACAGCATTTCCGCCATCTTTTCAAATTCTGCGATGTGCCATTCTGCCGGATGGGCCTCATCGACGAAGATCGGGTCATATCTCCAGCCAATACTGTCAACGCCGACAATGTCTGAAAGCCTCCTGAAAGCTTCCATGACCTTCCGTTTGTCCGGCACATTCGGCTCGATCTCTCTTCCATAAGGGGTAATGGTCATGAACCAATACTGTCCATAGGGCTTTAACGCATCCATGCGGGGCAGCATCGGCGCGGGATTTTTCGTGCAGAACACGAGCAGATCCACCACATCCGGAGACAGGCTGTATCTTGTAACCTGGATTGGATGATATGGGTTACGAACAAGCACAAAACCTTCTTTTATCCTGTTTATAAACCACTCGGAATAAAACGCCGGAATGTCGGTCCGCATCCCTGTCTGTATGATCACAATCCGTTCCCTTCCTTTCCTGTGTCTACGGCGCTTCCTGCCGGATCAGATCTTTTACAACCTCGCCGGCAACGATCAGTCCCGCGACGGAAGGAACGAACGCGTTGCTGCCCGGGACCTGCCTCCGCCGGACACATTTTCCCTCCGTTCCGGACATACTGACCTCCTCGGCGAGGCAGTCGGCTTCCAAATCGCTGATGGGCGTCATCGGCGGTTCTTTGGAATAAACAACTTTCAGCCGCCCGATCCCGCGGCGTTTCAGCTCCCGCCGCATGACCTTCGCCAGAGGGCAGACGGAAGTGCTGTAAATATCCGCCACCTCAAAAGCCGTGGGATCCATTTTGTTGCCGGCGCCCATGCAGCTGATGATCGGCGTGCCTGCGCGTTCCGCATTCTCCGCAAGCGCCAGTTTTCCGGCCACCGTATCAATGGCGTCCACAATATAATCATATTCGGTAAAATCAAACTGTCCCGCCGTTTCCGGCGTATAAAACGTCTTGTAAATGCGGACCTTCGCATCGGGATTGATGTCGCGGATCCGTTCGGCCGCCGCATCCACCTTGTACTGTCCCATCGTTTTCCGGGTGGCATAAAGCTGACGGTTTAAATTGGTCAGACACACCCTGTCGTCGTCGATCAGATCAAGCGCCCCGACGCCGGAACGGGCCAGGGCCTCTACCGTATATCCGCCGACGCCGCCGATCCCGAACACGGCGACGCGGGAAGCCGCAAGCTTCTCCAGCGCTTCTCTTCCGATCAGAAGCTCCGTTCTTGAAAATTGATCCAGCATACGATTCCTCGATTCTCCTTCGCTCAGGCTGCGTTTTTACGGCCCGGCCTCCATGACTCGGCCGTATTCTCCTGACTCAAACACAGCCGTCCTTTTCCCGCCCTCAAAGTTCTTCTGCGGGCAGTTCCCTTCCATACACTTCGATCTGGCTGAGGGCCGGGAACGGCGACGGATCCTCCGATTTGATCAGGCGGCCCAGCTTCACCCAGGATATCCGTTTTTTCCCGATCGGAATCCGATGGGGCAGAACGCTCTTTTCTATCGTCCAGTCCAGGGAAGTCCCGTCAGAAAAAGAAAGCGTCACCTGTTTCCACCAATTATCGTGGGGGAAATCCGCCCGTGTATAAAGCACGACCGTATCCGCCTCCACCTCTCTGCCAAAATCCACGGTTATCTCCGCGTCGTCCCGGCGGTTGATCCCCCAGGACTCATAGGGCCATACCCCGTGGGAACGGTTTTCGCAGATGCCGTCGATCGCATTGCGGGCGGCAAACACCGCCTCGCCCCTGGTTTCGGTATTGGCGTGCGCGTGAGGATAGCACAGAAGATCCTCGTGCTGATCGTAGACATTGACCGCCAGATTCCGATAACTCCGGATCTCGTCCTCTCCCGCTGTTTTCACATACAGGTAATGCGGCTTTCCCGCAAAAGCCCTGGGCGAATAACCGCTCCGCTTCTCCCCGAACGGAATCGTAAAACACAGTCGGTCCGTTTTCAGGAAGCAAAGCGCCGCTCCCACCGCGTCGTCAAACTGCAGCCAGACATGGAGCCCCTTTTCAGAGGCCTCCAGAACGATCCGGTCCCCCTCCGCGTACTCCTCGTTATATACCAGTCTGACAGCGTCCTCTCCTTTGCCGCACGCCGCCGCATTCCCGTTTCCATCCAGGATCTTTAATGTAAATTCCGCCATGTTCATCGTCTCCTTCCCTGATTCGCCGGCGGAGAATTCCCGCCGGTTCCCTATTCTACAGAATCGTAAAATGATTCTTTTTAAAAGAAAGTATTCCCTCCCGCCTCATTTTCCCCAGCTCCTTGGAAAGAGCGGTCCGCTCCAGATTCAGATAATCCGCCATCTGCTGACGGTCAAAGGGAATATCAAACTCTCTGCTGTGCTGCCTGAGAGACACAGAGTTCAGATACGCCAGGATCCGCCCCCGGGCGGTTTTGGGAGAAGTGTGAAACGACCGCTCCGACAACGCCAGGTTTTTGTGGGCCAGGACCGCCAGCAGATTGCCAAGAAATTTCGCTTGCCAGGGCTCGGCTGCCGGACGGTCCATCCAGCTTCCAAGCTCCAGAAACAGGATGCGGCAGGATTCATTGGCGGTCACATCTACCATCATCGGCTCCCGACGCAGGAGCGCGTAGGTCTCCGCAAAAAATTCCCCGGCTCCCGCCAGACCCAGGATCGTGCGGCTGCCCCACATATCGTTGCTCTCGATCGTCACGCTGCCGGAAAGGACCAGTCCCATGCAGCCGGTCACGCTTCCCGCCCTGAAAACAGCCTCTCCCTTGCGGTAGATTTTCTGATAAGACCGAAGCGCGGCCAGGGCGCAGGCCAGCTCCGTCTCGTCCAGGCCTTTGAAAAGTATTGTTTTTCGCAGGATATCCGTGTTCAAAAAATACTCCTTTTTCAAAATCGTGGTTAAAACCACATACATTTGAAAGAAATTATACTATACTATCCGCAGAAAGACAAGGAGGAACGATAAAATGATTCGAAAGATCATCCGCATTGATGAAGAAGCCTGCAACGGCTGCGGCGCCTGCGCAAACGCCTGCCACGAGGGCGCCATCGCCATTGTAAACGGGAAAGCCCGGCTGATCCGCGACGATTACTGCGACGGCATGGGCGACTGCCTGCCCCAATGTCCCGCCGGCGCGATCTCCTTTGAAGAACGGGAGGCCGCCGCTTACGACGAACAGGCCGTATCAGAAAACAAAAAGAAGCGGCAGGAAAAAGCCGCGGACATACCTCACGGACACGCTCCCGGCGGCTGCCCCGGCTCCCAGGCCAGGGAAATCCATCGCGCCGGACAGAGTACGCCGTCCGTCCCGCCCGTCCAGACGGTCCAGGAATCCCAGCTCCGCAACTGGCCCGTGCAGATCAAGCTTGCGCCGCTCAAAACGTCATATTTTGACGGAGCCAGGCTGCTGATCGCCGCCGACTGCACCGCCTACGCGTACGCCGCGTTCCATCAGACCTTCATCCGGGGCCGAGTCGCGCTGGTCGGATGCCCGAAGCTGGACGCCGCAGATTATTCTGAAAAGCTGACGGAGATCCTGCGCCAAAACGACATCCGCAGCGTAACCGTCGTGCGCATGGAGGTCCCCTGCTGCGGAGGGCTGGAAACGGCCGCCAGAAAAGCGCTCCAGGCCAGCGGCAAATTTATCCCCTGGCAGGTGGTAACGATCTCCATCGACGGAACGATCCTGGAACTGTAATCCCTTTCGATCCCTGCGGCAGGCAGACGGCCGCGGCAGGTTAGCCGCGGCCCCGGACCCTTCACAGGCCGGAACCGCGGAGCCGGTTCTGCTCCGGCGGCCCGGCTGCCGCAGTTCCGCCCCCTTTTCCTAACGCCCGTCCGGTTCGGACAGCACGGCGCACACCGGATAATGATCGGAAAGAAACAGCCCGTCTCTCTGGTCGGTCCATTTTTCCACCGTCCGGCAAGTCAGGCCGCCGCTTATGAAAATATAGTCGATACAGCACGGACGGGCCCCTTTGCAGTACCCGTGATACGTGACGCCGACGCCGGCCGCCGCATTCGTAAACGCCGGATAGTCCTTCATGACTCCCATTTCCTCACTGTCCGGCTCCGCGTTCATATCTCCCGTAAGGATCACCGGCGCATGGGCGAAAAACGTCTGCCCGGCCAGATGCTCCAGAATCTGGGTCAGCCCCTTTTTCCGCGCTTTGGGTCCTTCATGATCCAGATGGGTGTTCGCCACACGGAACACAAGCCCCGTCTCCATATCCTCAAACACGGCTTCCGTACACACTCTGGGGCAGATACTCTGATCCGGATAGCGGGAAGCCGGAACCAGCGGCGTCTCAGACAGCCAATAGACCTCCAGACGCATCAGGTTCATCCGCTCTCTGCGGTACGCGATGGCCGTCTGCTCGTCCCGGAGCCGCTCGTCTCTGCCGCAGCCCACAATATAATAATCCGTCAGATTTTCCTTCAGCCAGACCGCCACATGGGGCAGCACCTCCTGGAAGCAGATGAGATCCGGCTGCTCGCTTTTCAGCTTCTCCAGGATAAATTCCTTCCGGTTGCAAAAATTATTGATCCCGTCCTGCCCGTTGTCGAGCCGGATATTAAATGTCACAATTTTCATTTTTTTCTCCAAACACTTCCTTCATCAGATCGATCAGACGCCGCTCCGGCCGGTCCAGATAAGCGTCTTCTTTATAAACCACATTCACGTCCCACGTATCCGGTTCCTCCGTATACGAGTAGCAGCAGAACCGGTCCGGTCCGCCCAGAACCTCCACCGCCCGCTCCGGCACAATGGTGACGCCCAGACCGGCGCTGGCCAGCTGCACCGCAGACACGCAGCTGGATACCTCCATGATGTGTTCCGGAGTCACATGATGGCGTTTCAGCAGCGCGTCCGCTTTCCGGCGGATGGCGTGCCCCTTTTTCAGGAGAATGAACGGCTCCTCCTTCAGGCGCGCCAGGCTGACGACGCCGTCGCTGCCCTCTTTCATCCGGTCCGGCGTTATCACGCCCTCTCCCGCCACCAGGTACAGCCTTTCCTTATAGATCCGTTCGGTCCGGATATTTTCCGGAAATTCCGCGCGGCCCTTCGGAATAATATAGAAATGGATCTCGTCCTTCTGCAGCTTCTCCAGAAGCTCATCGGAGCCGGCCTCCTGGAGCCGCACCTCCACGCCTGGATAAAGCCTGTAGAACCGTTTCAGCACCTCCGGAAGCATATAGCCGGCCCGTTCCGTCGGAATCCCGAAACAAATAAGCCCCTTTTCTCCTCCCGCAATATCAGAAAGCTGCTTCCGCAGATTATCGTTCAGCAGCAGGATCTTACGCGCAGTCTCCACGTATTTTTCTCCGGCATAGGTCAGCGTCAGCGGGTAATTCTTCCGGTCAAACAATTTCACCCCTGCGTCCTGCTCCACCTTGGCCACAATATAACTCAGAGAAGGCTGGGAAATATAAAGTTTCTTTGCCGCGGCGGTAATGCTGCCCAGATCGGCCACCGTCGTGATATAGGTCATCTCACGGAAATCCATGGAAACATCGTCTCTCTTTCCATTCTGAAATGCAACAGCTCTGTCCCAATAGTATACATGTATTTCCATCAGGAGTCAACCGGCGTATTTTCTGCCGGCAGCAGAAAATGCGCTCCCCCCGGCTTCCCTGCGCCTGCGGCCGCTGCCGAAAATGAAAAAACACCTGCCTGTCCGCGGCAGAAACCAAAACGGCCGCATACCGGAACCAAAACTCCCTCCGGCGCATCCGTCCGAAGAAGAAACGCCGAAACGTCAAAAAAAGTCCCGTTTTCGCAGTTCTGTGAGCCTATCACTGAAGAGATCACAGCCGCAGAAAACGGGCTTTTTATCGGGAAATCAGTCTGTTTTATAACGCCGCACGGTCATAATTGATCAGGCAGCCGGCCAGAAGGATCTGCCTCTCATCGTCTGTCAGATGATCCAGCGTGCAGGGAACCGTAAAAGCAACGCTCCCATCTTCTGCCAGCACCTGCGCCTCTGTCCGCTCCTCTCCCTCCGCAATCAGCCTGCGGATGTCTTTCAGGAACAGATAGGTCCCCGCCGGAATTTCCAGCTCCGCGCCGGTCCGCAGAGGCAGCAGACCCCAGTTAATCAGATTGGAACGGTAGCGCTTGGCGGAAAACTCGTGGGCCAGGTTGGCAGAACCGCCCAGTACCTTCTGGGAACTGGCCGCCTGCTCGCGGGAAGAACCGTCGCCGATCCGGTCGGCGACCATCAGACCGCCGAACGTGATCTCCGCAGGATCGCAGTGATGTTCGGCCGCCAGCCTGTCCAGAATCCTGTCCAGAACCGCGTCGCCGGAAGCGCAGCCGGCCGCTCTCCGCCTTTCCTGCTCCCGCACCGCTTTCGCGCGCCCCACATATTCCGGATCGCGGCTGATCAACATGTACCCGGAAATCTTCTCCGGATTGGAGCGGAAGGAAGAGGCTTCCCCGGACGGGATCAGCTCGTCGGTTGTCACGGACCCCTGATAGGAGCCGGTCACCTTCAGCAGAAGATGCTGTTTCAGCGGCGGCATCTGCGGCCAGTCCGCGATATTGGGTCCCATGACCAGCTCTGCAGCCTCATCTCCCCGATTAAAATAATCCGCTATCTGATTCTGATAGATCCGCGGGTTGAAACGGTGCCTGGCCGGACGGTACTCCACATCCAGCTCCGTGGCCGCCGTCAGTCTGCCGCCGTTTCGCACCGTGGCCGCAATGGAACGGGCGTCCATCAGACAGACCGCCGCCATCTGCCCCTGTCCCGGCTTGGAGCCCTCGCGGTTGGGATAATTGCGGGTCACGTGCCGGATGCTGACCTGATTATTGGCCGGCACATCGGTCACACCGAAGCAGGGGCCGCAGATCGCAGGCCGCAGGGTTACGCCGCAGACCGCCAGTTCCGACGCGATCCCCTGGTTCATCAGATCCTCCATCACCGGAAGACTGGCCGGATTGACGCCCAGGGACAGGCCGTTTCCGGGAACCGCTCGCCCTTTCAGGATATCGGCCATCGCCGCGATATTCTCAAACATACCGCCGCTGCAGCCGCTGACAAGCGCCTGGTCCGCATAAAACTCCCCGTTTCGGATGTGATCCATGATGGAAAACGGTTCTCCCCTGCTGCCCTTGATCCGGTTTCCTTCCGCCTCCGCCTCCGCCAGGACCTCTTCCATATGCGCTTTCAATTCCCGGATCGGCATAGCGTTGCTGGGGTGGAACGGCAGGGCGATCATACACTCCGCCTGCGAAAGGTCGATCTCGATCATTGCGTCGTAATAAGCCCCGGCCCGGGGACGCATTTCTTTAAAATCCCGCTCCCGGCCATGCTCCGCCAGATACTCCCGGGTTTTCCCGTCGGTACACCAGATGCTGGAAAGGGCCCCGCTCTCCGTGGTCATCACATCGATGCCCATGCGGTACTCCATGGACAGGCCGCCGATGCCGTCGCCGACAAACTCCAGGACTTTATTTTGATTGAACCCATTTTTAAACGTTGCCGCCGCCAGGGCAAGCGCCACATCCTGGGGACCGACGCCGGGCCGCGGACTGCCGGTCAGCTTCACCGCGATAACCGGCGGATATTTTATATCATACGTCCGGCCCAGAAGCTGTTTGGCGATCTCGCCCCCGCCCTCGCCGATGCCCAGGGTCCCCAGCGCGCCGTAGCGGCTGTGGCTGTCGGAGCCAAGGAGCATTTTCCCGCCGCCGGCCATCATTTCCCGCATATACTGGTGCAGCACCGCCCGGTAAGGAGGCACAAAGATTCCGCCGTATTTTTTCACGCTTCCCAGACCAAAAACATGATCGTCCTCGTTGATCGTGCCGCCCACCGCGCAGAGCGTATGGTGGCAGTTGGACAGAACATAGGGCACCGGAAATTTCCGGATTCCGCTGGCCCGGACCGTCTGCAGAATACTTACGTAATTATTATCAGGCGAAACCAGCGCGTCAAATTTCAGCCGCAGGTTCTCCATATCGCCGCTCTGATTATGGGCTTTCAAAACGCCGTAGGTCATCGTACCGGCGCGTCCCTCCGCCGCGTCCGGACAATCAGGCCCCTCCATCACTTCCCAGCGGCCGTCCAAAAATACGCCGTGATCCGTCAATCTGATCATATCTTTCCTGCCTTTCTCCGCCGTCTGCCTGAACCGGCACACGGCCCCGCTCCGTCGGCCGCACCCATGACGGAAATCCTCCCGCTCAGTTTCGGATATACAAAGTCCCCTCCATGATCCGCCGGGCCGTCCTCTGCACCGCCACACTGGGCAGTCTGATCTCATCGCCGTTCTTTTCTATATAAGGAACCATGGTCATAACACCGCTGGGATGGCCGATCCTTACCGTCTTCTGCCCCTCTGCCGGAGCGCCAAGGGTTTTATAAAGCAGGGAACCCTCCAGAAACGCCGCTACGGAAATGGAGCTGGCCGAGGTCAGCGGACAGGCCTTATGGCACTTAAATACGGAAATGACACGCGCGCAGAGATCCATGGCGGACGCCTCCACGGTCTGTCCGGCAATATCCGTAAACGTTGCCGGAGCCGTGAAAAATCCGACCTTCGGCACCGCAGGGGAATTGGCCGACGCATCCTCCAGATCTGCGGCAAAGCCCATCCTGCAGGCAGCCGCGCCGCGGATTTTTTCCAGGAGCTCACAGACTTCCGCGTTGCCGTTGATCTCTTCGGGAAGCTCCGTCCCCTTCATGCCGATATCTTCGGCCCGGACCAGCACCATGGGATTGGACACATCCAGAATGGTCGCCTCGATGGGACCGAAACCGGGGATATCCAGCACATCAGCCGCATGGCCCGTCGGCAAAAGTTTTCCCGTCTTGGCCCCTGCGGGATTTAAGAAATTCACCTGCAGTTCCGCCGCCGTCCCATCCACGCCCGCGATGGCGCAGTCGCCGTCCTGGGCAAAGGTCTTCGTCTCCGGATCGATGGGAACGGTCACATTGATATACTTGTCCGTATTGCGGTTCAGCATCCGGACCATGGTAATGGGCTCCGTGATCTCCACCATCCCCTCTTCCACCGCATAAGGGCCTACCGCCGCGGTCATGTTGCCGCAGTTGGACTTATAATCCACCTGGCTTTTGCCGACGATCACCTGTCCCACCAGATACTCCACATCCACGCCCGGCTCCTCGCTCTTCCAGACGACGACAATCTTGTTGTTGGACGAAACCGTGCCGCCCAGCCCGTCGATCTGCTTGGGGTCCGGATCGCCCATGGCCTGCAGAAAAATACTGTCCCACTCCGCCCGGTCTTCCGGCAGATCCTCTCTGCGGAACATACAGCCTTTGCTGGTACCGCCGCGCATAAACACTGTCCTGAATTTTCTCATGACGCTTCCTCCTGATCAATGATCCCCGCTGTAACCGCGGGATAATGGCGCCGGTTCTCAAGGGCCCTGCCGTTTCCAACCAAAAGGCCTCTCCTCACGTTTCTGAAACCGGCTTTTCATGATCCTATTATAGCCTCCGGAAGCTCGTCCTGTCCAATACTTCCTTTCAATGCAGATGATAGATAAAATAATATAGTTTTTCCGATCTGTCCGCGCATTATATTTATAACATCCGATGTCCGGGGCCGTCTGTTCCCGCGTTTTCGGAGTTTCCCGCAAAAACAACCGGCCCCGTCAGGTAGCTTCCAATAAGACAGTATCGAAACAATACTGACATTGGGTAGCTGCCAAACAGGAGTGCAACCGTGGGTATTAGATATTGATTGCCTTATTCTTCATCTGCTCCTGAAGCTGTTTCAAATCATAGAGATCGTGCCCGGAGATGACGATGGAGACCCCTTTTTCAACTGTCAGCTGCACCTCGGTCGGCACAGGCGTACCATAGTGGGTTTTATGCAACCCAATCGTATCCAGTCATCGCTTGATCAACGATATGATCAAACACAAGTGAAATCTTTTTTGAAAAAATTTCTCTGTCATAACTTTCCGGTAAGAACTCATTCAAGATATAGACAATCTCTCTCTTCACTCGTTCCTTAGGTTGCGGATCATTTTGCCATCCAACAATGAAAAGTTCATTGTGTTTTTTCGTAAGCGTATTGTACAGTTCTTTAGCTGCCAGCTTTACACGCTTTTCTTCATCAGCAGTAAGGTGTTCTTTTCTAAGAAGATCAAACAATTCCAATTCTGCTTAATCAAATATGCGATTTTACCTTCCGAAGATAAAGTCATTAAATTCATAATCAGTCCCTCTATTTTTATATGTTAAACCAAAATTTCCCATTTGCCGTAACGTTTTCCGTCTACTCTGCGGATGTATTGTTTCTCTTTCAGAGAGTCTATCATGCGCTTTATGCTTCTGACTGACTTTCCTGTTTGTTCTGCAAGTTCAGTTTGCTTAACAGACGGATTCTTTTTTATTAAATCTAACACAGCAATTTCTTCTAAAGTACAGTCCAAAGTGTCAATTTGGCACTTTGGCGTTTTGCTCTTGGCACTTTGAAAAGCGGT
>CANQUA010000059.1 GCA_947626915.1 uncultured Lachnospiraceae bacterium | reverse complement strand
TCGTCCAGATAAATGCTCAAATAGACGCTCTCCCCCGCCACGACCACATTCTGCGGGATGCTGAAGTACCCGCTGACTGCGGCGTAATCCCCCACGTAATACCGCACGTACGCATTGCCGAAACCATTCAGCAACACTGCTTTCCGATAGGTATGGCCCAATGTGTTGACTGCGTCTTCCCAAATCGAGAAACCTCTCTGCTCCACCGGCTGCGCGATCGACGTCAATTCCAGCTGGTCCTTACTCTCACTTTCCCGGCGGCTGCTCTTCGGTTCGCTCCCGGCTTCCGGTTTTTCTGTATACAGGACCGTATCCGTCAGCATCAGCCCGCCTTTCGTCCCGCCCTCCACGTAAAACGTGATAAACTGCGCCCCGCTCACATCCAGCGTAAATTCCTGCTCCGCGGTTGCGTTCGTCAGTTCCAGACGGTCATAGTCCTCCAGCGGCGCGTCCTCATGATCGTCCAGATAAATGCTCAAATAGACGCTCTCCCCCGCCACGACCACATTCTGCGGGATGCTGAAGTACCCGCTGACCGCGGCGTAATCCCCCACGTAATACCGCACGTACGCATTGCCGAAACCGTTCAGCACTACCGCTTTCCGATAAGTGTGTCCCACCGTGTTGACTGCGTCCTCCTGAATCGAGAAGCCTCTCTGCTCTACCGGCGAATCGATCGACGTCAGTGCCGCCGCGTTTTCTTCCGACTCCTGAGGGAAAGAAGCTTCCGTGGTGTCGGGCTGCCCGGTCTCTCTTTCCTCTTTCCCCGACGATTCTTTATAATACGCTTCTATTTCACTTGTTTCCTGCGCGTCTCTGAACGGTCCTCTTTCATTTCCAAAACTCAAAAACAGAACCGCCGCCACCGCGGCTGCCACGCCTGCAGCTCCAAGAAGCAATTTCCTTTTTTCTTTCATTATCCCGGAAATCCCCGATTTCCGCGGACTCTCTTCTCTCTGCGTCCCGCTCCATGCAAACGTCTGCCCCGCGCTTTCCTGCTGCCGGGACGTCTGCCTTGCGTCTCTTTTCTGCTGCGGCGCCTGGCGCGCCGTTTCCTTTTGCCGGATCGTCTGCCCCGCATTCTCTCCCTGCGGCGGCGCCTGGCGCACCGTTTCATTTCGCGGAGCCGTCTGCCCCGCGTTTTCTCCCTGCGGCGGCGCCTGGCCCGCCGTTTCCTTTCGCGGAACCGTCTGCCCTGCGGCTGCTTTCTGCGGCGATTCCGTCCTGGTCATTGCTCCCGCGTCCGGCTCGAAGTCCTCCAATACGGCCTGGATATCCGGGACCTTTCCCAGTACATGGCATATTTCCAGATTTCTCGTCGAGTACAGCTTGGCGCAGGCGCCGTCCATTGACGAATATTTATACCAAAAAATCGCCTGCAGACGCTTGTTCCGCAGCGCAATACCGCCCTCCATCTGTATATCTTCCAGGTAAATAATCAGCCGGTTATTGACCAGATCCCGCGCGCGGTCCAGTTCGTCCTTACAATTATCCGATTTCAGGTAGGCCTCTGACATAAACGCAAAAAAGTACGCGCAGCCGCTCAGATAACGGTCGATATCTTCCGCCCATTCCGATCCGGGTTCGATTCCTTCATCATACCATACCCGGAAACCGTCCTCCTGGAGTCTGACTATGATCGGCCATACCTTGCTGCTGTCCTTATGCGCGTAACTGATAAATATGTAAGGATCGTTTCCCTTATACGGCAACGGTTTTTTCATCGCGTTTCCTCCCTGGTTTCTCCTATGATTATACACGTTCAGGTTTTCCTGACAGGACGATCTGCGTCAATACAGATCCGCGCTCATTTCGTTTCAGCGTACCTGTTATATCGTACCATACGCTCTTTCTTCTGTCAAGAAAAGGCACGGCGAAAACAGGGCTCATGGTCCGCTTCCCGGACCCGTTTCCCCTCGCTCCGCAAGGTTCCTGAACGGGCAAACGCAAAAGTAACAAAGGAAATCTACGATAGTTATAGTTTTAAAGACGGAACTTTTATAGAACACTGCAATTTTTATGCGCAAACCTATTTCTACGAAAAACAGTTAAACCAGGCCCCCGGCAGAGCACAAATCTCTCTGCCAGGGGATTTTTATATCCTGTCCACCGTTTCGGCCTTCCGTACAACGCAGACTATGTAGGCAGTTCCAGGCTCACCTGCAGGGCATAGTCCACCCGTCTCTGCAGATCCTCGTCGATGTGGCAGATCTTTTCCCGCAGCCGCTGTTTGTCGATGGTCCGCAGCTGCTCCAGCAGGATCACCGAATCTTTCACCATATCGCATTTGCGGGTATCCAGCTCCACATGGGTCGGCAGCTTCGCCTTGTTCATCTTGGAAGTGATCGCCGCACAGATCACCGTGGGACTGTGCTTGTTCCCGATATCGTTCTGTATAATCAGGACCGGGCGGACGCCTCCCTGTTCGGAGCCGATCACCGGCCTTAAATCCGCGTAATATATATCTCCTCGTCTGATTATCATAACCTGCGCTCTCCGTCCATTCTCATTCATAATCCTAGTATGCACGGTTTTCCGCCGTTTATTCACTGTAACCTATGATTATGGTATGATCCGGACAGGTTTTCGGTTTCACTTCAGACGAACGCCCCGCCTGCTCGACGCGCAGGGCGTACAGGCATATTGCGACATTTCGGTCCCACCCGGGGCGAACGCCCCGCCCATGTCTCTCCGCCCCGTTTCTTATAAAAAATCCTCGTACACGTCGTTGAAATAATCTTTCGTCCCCAAGACCTGGCCGCCGCGCACATAGACCCGCGGCACGCGCTTGCCGATATCGCAGACGATCTCATAATGGAACCCGCCGCCGGTCTCCGCCAGCTCTTCCACCGGAATGCGCTCTCCGCCGTCTTCTCCTATGAGCGTCACCGGATCATCCTCCTGCACGCCCGGGATATCGGTCACATCGGCCATGAACTGGTCCATACAGACCCGCCCCAGGATCGGCGCTCTCTTTCCGCGGATCAGGACGCAGCCTTTCCCGGAAAGATTCCTGGGATAACCGTCGCCGTAACCTACGGGAATCGTCGCGATCCGCATAGGATGCTTTGCCGTAAAGGTGCCTCCGTAGCTGACTTTCGCGCCCTCCGGGATCTCTTTCACATAGGTTACAAAGCTGCGGAGAGACAGAACCGGCCGGAGCCGCACGCGGTCCCGCGCCGCCTCGTCGGACGGATACAGCCCGTACAGGGAAATGCCGGCCCGCACCATATCGAAATGAGCTTCCGGCAGTTCGAGGATCCCGGCGCTGTTGGAAATGTGGCGGATCGGAACGGAAATCCCCCGTGCCGCCAGCATAGCCAGAAATTCCCGGTACCTGCCAAGCTGCCGCCTGGCCGGGGTTTTGTCCGCCTCGTCCGCCTGGGCGAAATGCGTGAAAACGCCTTCCAGATGCAGTCCCGGCAGCCCCGCGATCCGGGCCGCCAGATCCGCTCCCGCGGCGTCGCAGGATACCCCGATCCGGCTCATGCCCGTGTCCACAGCCAGATGAAATTCAGCCGTTTTTCCCAGCGCCCGGGCCGCTTCCGACAGTGCTTCCGCCTGCCGCAGCGTAAAGACGGACGGACGGATCCCGTACCGCACCAGTTCCCTGCTGCAGCCGGGATGCACCGCACCCAAAATCAGCACCGGCTTCGTGATCCCGTGACACTGCAGGTTCCTGGCTTCCTCGACGGTCGCCACCGCATACCCCGCCGCATACGGATCGACGGCTTTTGCGATGGGCGCCGCCCCGTGGCCGTATCCGTCGGTTTTCACCACGGCGATGATCCCGGCTCCCTCCGTCAGATTGGCCCGCATTTCCCTCATGTTCCATTCCGCCGCGTCCAGATCGATCTTCGCATAAACCCTGGTATATCGTTCCATTTTAAATACCGTTCCTCTTTCCTGATCATTCTATGCCGCCAAGTCCGCCGGTGCTGCCTCCACGAGCGATCCGAAACGGAGCTCCGCGTCAGGATCTCCGCCCGCCGTTCCGTGCAAAGCGTTGGGCGCCAGCCGCACGACTAAACGCTATGCGTCGCTGCTTGCCGGCTTTCGTTCCGTATAAAACGCCGAACGCCGGCCGCGTCAGATCCGGCCCACCTCGTCCGCCAGCTCCCGCGCCAGCATCCCATGGCCGCTGCCCGCGCCGCGCAGGCGGTCGCCCGCCAGGCCGTGGAGATACACGCCCAGCGCCGCCGCGTCCCACAATTCGCCGCCCTGGGCCAATATTCCCGCGATCACGCCGGTCAGCACGTCGCCGGAGCCGGCCTTCGCCATGCAGCTGTTGCCGCTGGAGTTCACATAGGTCTGCCCGTCTCTGCCGCAGACCACCGTCGCCGCGTCTTTCAGCACACAGGTGATCCCGTGCTGGCTGCTGTATTCCGCGGCCACCCCCACGATATCCCGCCGGATCTGATCGGAGGTCAGCCCCGTCAGCCGGGCCATTTCGCCCATATGAGGCGTCACGATGATATTTTCCGTAAAATACTGCGTCAGCTCCGGATACCTGGCGACGGCGTTGAGCCCGTCCGCGTCCAGGATCATCGGAACATAAGCGTTCATCAAAAACTCCCGCATCAGTTCCCAGACGCCTTCGCCCTGCCCAATGCCCGGCCCCAGCACAATCACGTCGGCCCAGCCGCATTCTTTCTCAATCTTTTCATGAAACAGCTCGGGCTCCTCGCCCATTTCTCCCGGCTGATAGGTGGACAATATGGCCTCCGGAAGAAGCTGCTGCATCATCAGGCGGTTCTCCTGAGCCGTCATGATTTTCACCAGTCCCGCCCCCATACGGTACGCAGCCAGGGCGCTCAGATACGCCGCGCCGCCCATATTTTCCGATCCGGCCACCACCAGCACCCTGCCGAAGGTGCCTTTGTGGCTGTATTCCGGCCGATAGGGGAGCCGATCCAGATCCTCCGGCCCATACGTCACCGCGATCTGCTCGGGGCCTCCCAGCCGCTCGATCCCCTCTTCCGGGAAGCCGATGTCACAGACCCTGACCTGCCCGCAGAAATCGCGTCCGGGATACAAGGCGCTGCCCAGCTTTTTATAACCGAAGGTCACCGTCACATCCGCACGCACAGCAACGCCCAGGACCTGCCCGCTGCCGCTGTGGATCCCGGACGGCATATCGACCGCTAGCACCTTTCCGGCTCCCGCCAGATTCATCATCTCCAGAACCTTCTGATATTCTCCTTCCACCGTCCGGCTCAGTCCCACGCCGAAAACCGCATCGATCAGCAGATCGCATTTCCCCGGCAGGAAATCCTTCCATTCCACCAGCTGCATGTTCAGGTTCTCCGCGATCCGCCGCTGCAGGCAGAACTCCTCAGTACCATGCTGAGGATCGCCCGCCAGGATTACCGTAACCTTATAACCTTTGTTATGTAATAACCTGGCCGCCGCAATGCCGTCGGCCCCATTATTGCCGGCCCCGCAGACCGCCCAGATATGCAGCTGCCGTCCCGGCTGCGCATCCTGCTTTCCCATTCCGGCCGCGCCCCAGTCCCGTGCCGCCGCATCCCGCTCTCCCGCGGCAGGCACACAGCCGCTCAGCTCCGCCGCCAGCTCTTCCGCCGTTTCCGCCACCGCCAGGGCCGCCCGCTCCATCAGCACAACCGACGGGATCCCTACCGTATCGATAGCATAGCGGTCGATGGCTTTCATCTGACTCCCCGTTACCAGATATCTCATACGCTCCCCCTTTCCGACTCCGCCACGACAAACGCCACGGCGCAGTCCTTCGTATTGGTAATCGACGCATGGATGGCGGTGATTCCCAGTTTTTCCGCCGTCTCTTTTGCGCCTCCGTACAGCTTCACGTAAGGTTTCCCCAGTTCATCCCGCAGCGCTTCGATCTCAATGGGCATAAACCCCCTGAACCCCGTCCCCAGCGCCTTGGCGACCGCTTCCTTAACGGCAAAATCGCCGGCCAGGCGGGACGTTCTCGTCCCCGCCTGCCGGCGTTCTTCTTCCGTATAAACACGCTCCAGAAAAGCCTGTTTCTCACAGGCCTTTACCAGGCGCGCCATTTCTACCATGTCCGTACCGACCCCAACTATCATGATCTTATTTCTCCCGTTCCTCCTGCATACTGCAGAACCGGTAAGAGAGGCGCATCAGGCTTTCCGACAAATGCACGTTCTCCACCACCACATCCTCCGGAACCGTCAGATCGGTATGGGCAAAATTCCAGATCGCCTTGATTCCCGCCGCGACCAGCCGGTCCGCGACCTGGGGCGCATAGGTCTTCGGCATCGTCAGCGCCGCGATCTGCACATCATGTTCCCGTATAAAATCCTCCAGACCATCCATGGACCGAATCTCGATCCCCCGCACTGAACGCCCGAAAAGCGCCGGATTCACATCAAACATACCGCTGACGATAAACCCCCGCCGTTCAAAGTTCGCGTAATTCGCGATGGCCTGCCCCAGATTGCCGGAGCCAATGATGATCAGATGATGCTTTCGGTCAACCCCCAGGATCCTGCCGATCTCCTCGTAAAGATATTTAACATTGTAACCATACCCCTGCTGCCCGAACCCGCCGAAATTATTCAGATCCTGCCGGATCTGCGAAGCCGTCACTTTCATCCTGGCACTCAGTTCGCCGGAAGAAATCCGCTCCACTCCTTCTTCTAAAAGCTCGCCCAGATATCGGTAATACCTCGGAAGTCTCATTATGACTGCCTTTGAAATTTCTCTGCGCTCCACGATGCCCTTCCTTTCTGTCCAGGTTAGTTCCATTATACCGGGCAGCCGGAAGATTGTCAAACTTTTAGCGAATTGTTTCTCATATAATACACAAGCGGGGCCGCCCCACTTTCGTTTCCAGGACAGCCCCGCATCATTGGGATCCTTTTTCATTTTTTGCCGGCACGGCGGATGCGGCGCTCCCGGTCCGCATTTGCCCCTTCCGGATCAAAAACGGACGCGTTCCTCCCTGTCAGCGCCTCACGTACCGGTTCCCATCCCCGGCCACAAAGGTCTCCGACTCTCTTACGACGGTTCCGTCCTCCGTCACGTACCTTCGCTCCTGCTTCTCCAGTTCACTCATGATTTTCCCGATGCCGATAAAAATGATCGTCGCAAACAGGATCATTTTCACACAGCCGAACATGCCGCACAGATAGAGATGGACCATATAATGCACGCGCCGCGATTTCTCGATCTTCAGCGACGTAAGGAACAGGATCCCAAGGCCGCACAGCAGACATACGATCCCGCCCCATTTATAAATATCCTCGGGGCGGAACTGATCGGCGACCAGCATGCAGAAGCCGATCGTCGTCAGAAACCAGCACATATAAGCCCGCAGCTTAAGGCTGAACACACTGAGCACCGCAATGATAACGACCGCAATCAAAAATGTCATATGTATTACCTCCCAAACAGATTTCCAAAAAGTCCTTTTTTCTTCGGCGCCGTAGAAGTTTCCTGCGCGGGAGCGGACGCCCGCGGCGTGCATATATCCGCCGCAAAATCCATGAATTTTTCACAATCTTCCACGACCGGAGCGCAGCCATCCGGATAATCTTTTTCCAGCTCCGGCGCTTTGTTGTCAAGAAGTTCCGACCGCAGGAAGCCTCCCAGCTTCCTGTCCTGCTTTTCAAATTCGGCATAAATATCTCCCGTTATTGACAAAAGGTCCGCCCGCGCGCCTGCATCCGCTTCACCGATCCGTTCCTCCATACGGAGCAAATGCCATTTGGCCGACATATACGCCATCGCGGAATGCCTGTACGCCGCCTGTTCCAGGCAGACCCAGGCGCGGGTATACTCGGCCAGGGCATATTCTCCCGCCTGGTCCATCTGGGCGCAGATCTCGATGGGGATCTGGCGAACGAGATCCTGCTGCTCCTCATCCTCTCTGGCCGCTGCGATCCTAGCGCTCTGGGAAACCATATTGATCATCGCACTCACGGAAGTAAAGTTCCTTATAAAACCGTCTTCCATTTCCATGCCTTCCACATCGCCCGCCAGAATCTTGATATAAAGCGCCAGACCGGCCTGTCCAAAAATCCGCCAGTCAAAGACGTTCAGCGAATTCCCTTTCTGCAGCCATTCGTTGTACTTCGCGATACAGGTACGCATCAGATTGTTAAACTGCCCGATCGAATCAACACGGTCTTTCAGGTTGAGCGTTTTAGCCACTTCCTGACTCAGCGCAATGCCCAGCAAATAGCTGACCCGGGCATACCCTATCGCCCCGTTCTCCATGCCGTACTGCTGAGCCTTTTTATAGCTCTCGAGAGCCTCAAAGTAATCTTTCTGGTTTTCCTGACAGACCGCCATGTAGATCCACGCGGCGCCCCGCCCCGGGTACCTGGACAGATGCTGCTTGAAATACTGTATGGCAGCCGCCTGATCCGCTTTTACCGGATTGCCGATATAGCAGCAATAACCCAGGAAAAACGCCGCGACCTCCGGGTTCTGGTTATAGGCCTCTGACGCGCGCTGATACGCGGCGTTCATATCCGAAACCGTCAGCGCATTGATCTCGTTAAACAGGGCCTCGCTTTCTTCTTCCGACATTTTCTTTTTTCCAAACACAATATCCCTCCTTTTTCCGCTGGCCGCTCCTGCTGTAAAAGCCTTTCTCCGGCCGCCTCCACGGACAGGTGCTCTCCCAGCTTGCTTTTCATACGAAACGCACCGCATCGGTTGCACGAGAATATGATACATTTTTAAAAATAGCCTGTCAACAAAGTGAACTTTAACATTTTTTACTTATTTTTCAGATTGTTAAAGTTTACTTTGTTGTCACAGGCGAGAAGACCTGCTATAATGCAGGTATCCGATCTGTTAAAGGAACCTTATCATGTATACAGAAGAACAATTACTGCAGGAATTGCAAAAAGACCCGCGGGAGGCCATGGTACGGATCCTCGATCAATATACCGGCCTTCTGTGGAATATTACGGCAAACCATCTCTCCGATCCGGAGGATATCAAAGAATGTGTCAACGACACGTTTATGGATTTTTATATGCATCACAGGCAATACGATCCCGCCCGGGCCAGCCTTGCCACCTACCTGGCGGCGATCGCCAGAAATAAGGCCGTCTCCCGATACCGCCAAAACCTCTCCCGCCCGGTTTCCGCCGGGACAAAGGAGGATGCCGCCCTGGGACCGGCATCGGCTGACCCCCTGCTTTCGGATGCCATGGAAAACGCGGAGCTGAAAATGGATCTGCAGAAGGCCATGGCCGCGCTGAAGCCCGGCGACCAGGATATCATCCGTATGAAATATTACGGCGGGATGACGATCCAGGAGATCGCTGATTCCCTGGGGCTTCCTTATGAGACCGTCAAGAAGCGCCATCAGCGGAGCCTGAGCCGGATGCGCATGATCCTTCTGGGTCTGACCATTGCCGCCCTCATCGCGCTGCTGTCCGCATGTGCGTACATGGTGCTGCGGTACTTCGGCGTATTTCCCGGATACGGCATCAGCCGCAGCCAGGAAGAACCGGTTTACCTGGTTCGCGAGGAATCCCGCGTTGAAACGGACAGCCTGCCCTACGCCCGCATGTCCATGGACGGCGTCATGGAGGAGGGAACGGTACCGGCGGTGATCACGCTGAAAGACGGCATGCTGATCGACCGGAAACTGCTGCTTTCCGTGCAGTACGAAGCGCCGGAGGCCGCGTTTATCTCCCCCGGTCAGGTGTATCTCAGCATCGGCGCCGAACAGCTGTCCGGTCCGTCCTCCATGACGATGGAAGACGAGTCCCATTGCGCCGTCGTCTATCAGTTCGAGCTGGACGAACCGGCCGCCAAAGAGGAAGCTCTTGCGCTGACGCTGGAGTTCCCCGCGCTGGGCCTTTCGCTTCCGTTTGAAATGCGGCAGGCGCAGGCCCAGGATCTGGAGGGATTCTCCTATTCCATGGGAGAACGCGGCGGCCTGATGGCCATCTCCCGCGTGGAGGATGGAGACCTGATCGCCAGCATCTATCCGCTGAGCCTGGAGGAATTTCCGATCTCTCCCGGCCTTTTGACCAACCGCTACCACCAGGGAAAGGCCGGAGACATCACGCTGGTACCGGCAGACGAAAACGGAGGCGGCGAATCGGACAGCCCGATCGTTGCGGAAGCCATTTACCGGCCCATGTACGATCTCTCCTACTATGATTGGAATTTTGGTTCCGTAGAAAGCGGAGACTACCGGATCCATGTGCCGTACGTTTATCTGGAGCTTCCCGCACAAGGGCAGTCTTTCAGTGTGTACGCTGATCCGGATACCTGGACCGGCGATCCGCTCCTGCTGCCGGAGGGAACCCTGCGCATGGCCGGACTGGAATACGCCGGGAAAAACGGCAATCCGGATATTCCGTCGGATAACTGGAAGCTCACCCTGATCTATGAGCCGCAGCCCGGTTCTGACTTGGAACTGTATTTTTCCACAGCCAGCTTCGTATACCTGGACGCCCAGGGTACGGAACGCCCGGAGCTGGTCAACGGGTTCCTCTCTCCGGATGAGATCCCGGAGGCCAACCATATCGAATACGTGATCAGCATCGCGGAGGGCAGCGATCCGCCTGCCGGATTCCGCATCACACTGGACGGCACCATGTTCTACCGCTGGATGCACCCCTTTGACCTGGAAGTGCACGCGGATGCCCCCCCGTTACAGACAGAATTTTCCGATTTCCGTTAAAGTTTATGTCCCCTTTTTGGTCTTCTCTGCGAATCCATAAGCAGAGACTGCACAGAAAGGGGACTTACAAATGAATCTTACGGAAGCACAGGAATGCCTCATCCGTCTCGCGGGTGAAGAACCGCCGCAAAAAAATCACAGTCGCCCGGAAATAAAATGGCTGGATATGCAGTACGCGGCGCTCCTGAAACAGAAACGCTTTTCCAGCCGCCGTAAGGCCGACGAATATTTATTTCAGCAGATCTATGGGAAAAACGCGCGCTCTGAGACAGAGCTGCTGAAGATCCGGTACTGGCGCACCGGCCAGCATCTTCCGGTCAATTATGAGACCTGCCTTGCGCTTGGCCGCGCCCTGGAACTGGATGAAGACGCGATACGATATCTTTTACAGGGATATTTTGACAGCTGTGACAGACGGTTTGAAACGAGTTCTGAAGATCCTGTATATCTCTGCCGGAAAAACTATATGGAAGATCTGATCCGGCGCTATTTTTCAAATATCCCGGAGGAACGGATCCGCTCGCTCCGCAGCAGCCGCAAAAACATGCACCGTTATCTGCGGCATCTCTATTACACGGACGCCATGTCCTATGTCAGCCAGAGCCGCCATGCCTCCCAGCCCGCGCCGCCTGGCCACCTCGTCAGCTGCAGTTATGATTCCGAACTGACCCGGACGCTTCAGCTGCTGGGAAACGTCCCCCGCAAGACGATCCTGCGCCATCTGATCCTTTTAGGAATGCCGGACATTTCTCTGGACTGGCTGAACCAAAGCCTTTCGGCCCTGGGTTACCTTCCGCTGGAAGAAACGCACACGCTGAGAACCGGCGAACGGCTGGACGCCATTCTGATCCGGCTGATGGAACTGTATGATTCCGTCAGGGAGGAAATGACCCCGGACGAGGCCCGGCTGTGGATGCAGCAATGCTGCCGGACGCTTGACCGGACATTCATCCAGGCCGGAAAAAAAAAATCTGCGCTTTATGTATTTCAAAGCGCTCGGCTGACCGGACAGGCTGCGCGCAGCTCTGCGAAGCCTTGCCGCACGGCTGGCTGTCTTCCGCACGGTTCGCACTGTCTGGGCTGCAGTCTTCCGCGCGGTCCGCAAAAACAGCTTGCAATCTCCGATGTTCTGACGTATAATCAGGATGTCCGCCAGTTCTGGGAGGAGCATGGCTTCGGCTGTGTCGGAGGTGTCCGGTCTCACACTGATTATCCCGGGAACACGCTCCGGCTGACGGACATTTTTTATGACATTTTCGCCAGCAGTTCGTCGATCTCGTCTTTTTTCCCGATCACCATCAGATGCTCGTCGGAACGTATGATATAGTCCGCGGGCGGCATCAGCTGCGTCTTCCCGTCCTTTTTCATGGCCAGCACCAGCACATGATAACGGTTGCGGATGTCAGACTGGCGCAGGTTTTTGCCTACCCACTCCGGCAGCGGCGGGATCTCGTAAATGGAGAATTCCTCCGAAACTTCGATATAATCAAATACGTTGTTGGCGCTGTAGCGCACAGCGATCTTCTCCGCAATGTCACGGTCCGGATAGATCACGTCGTCGGCCCCGTTGCGAAGCAGGAACTTAGCCTGGATATCGCGGCTGGCCTGGCTCACCACATACCGGGCCCCCATCTCTTTCAGCAGGCTGGTAATCTCCAGACTGCTCTGGAAATCGGAACCGATGCAGACGAAGCAGATGTCGTAATTGTCCACTCCCAGACTGTCCAGCACCGTCTGATTCATGCAGTTGCCGATCTTGGCGCTGACCACGTAAGGCAGCATCTCCTCCAGATTTTCCTCCACCTGGTCCACCAGCATAATCTGATTGCCCAGTTCCGCCAGGTTCCGGCAGAGATGCCGTCCGAATTTACCGCTCCCTATGATTAAGATTGATTTCATATGTCTCCCTCCCGCTGCTATTGATTTATCATTCAGGTTCTTTCCATACGCAAAAACGTTTTCCTGTCCTTCCCGCTTAAACTGCCCGAAACAGGCGCGGCAGCGAGACCGGCGCCGCGCCGTCCCATTCGCCGCAGCCGTCCGCCGCGCTTTTTCTCCGGCTTAACCGATATTGATTTTTTCCACCGGGTTCTGCACCGGCACCACCCGCTTCTGCTGGGTGAACGCCAGGGCAAAGGACATGCTTCCCAGTCTGCCGCAATACATCAGAAAAATGATCAGCACCCGCGAAAGCGGCAGCAGGTCCCTCGTGATGCCCGTAGAAATGCCTACGGTGCTGATGGCAGAAAAAGTCTCAAACAGGATATCGCCCATAGCAAACGGCTGGATCAGCAGGATCAGGATCGCCGTTCCCAGGGCCAGAGCCGCGTTGATGGTCGTGACCGCTGCCGCCCGCTCCACCGCGGACTCTTCCAGACGGCGGTCGAACACATTGACGCTGTAGGTCCGGCTGACGCTGGCGCGCACATAGAGCAGGAGCACGATCACGCTGGTGGTCTTCACGCCGCCGGCCGTGGAACCGGGACTGCCTCCGATAAACATCAGGATCAGCATGACCAGCTTGCTCCCGTCGGTCATGGCCGCCGAATCCACGGTATTAAAACCGGCCGTCCTGGCCGTCACGGAGCTGAACAGGGCCGACCAGATCTTCCCGCCCACGCTCATGTCCGCGAACAGATTGTTCCGCTCCAGCAGCAAAAACAGCGCCGCGCCGCCGAAGATCAGCACTGCCGTCGTGACCAGCACGATCTTGGTCTGGAGCAGATACTTCCGCACATGCAGCTTATTACGGCTCAGATCATCCCAGACGATGAAGCCGATGCCGCCGATGACGATCAGGGATATGACCACCAGGTTCACCAGCCAGTCGTCGTAATAGGGAACCAGGGAATTGTACGGCCCCTGATGCCCCATTAGATCAAAACCCGCGTTGCAAAAGGCCGAGATCGAATGAAACACGCCGTAATACAGGCCGCGCCAGAAGCCGTACTGGGGAATAAACCGCGCCGCCAGAAGCAGCGCGCCCGCCCCCTCAAAGAAGATCGTGCCCTTGATGATCTTTTTCGCCAGCCGCACCACGCCGCTGATCCGCAGGGCGCTGCTGCTCTCCTGCATCAGGCTCCGCTGACGCAGCCCGATCCGCTGACGCAAAAGTATGGAAATGAATACGCCGATGGTCACAAACCCCAGGCCGCCGATCTGGATCAGCGCCAGGATCACCAGCTGTCCGAACAGCGTCCACTGGGTCCAGGTGTCACGCACGACCAGACCAGTCACGCAGGACGCGCTGGTGGACGTAAACAGGGCGTCCAGAAAATTGACGCTGACGCCGTCCCTGCTGGAGCACGGCAGCATCAGCAGAAACGTCCCCGCCGCGATCAGCACCAGGAAGCTGAACGCAATGTACTGCGTCTGGCTCAGGTAGAATTTCCGCCCGGCCCTGGGGCGCAGCCTCTTTTTTAAAAAAACAGTAATTTTAAACCCATTCTGTTGCTTTTTCCGATCGTTCATTTTCTTTTCCACCCTGCCCGTTTTTACGGGAACCTGTTTCGGCCGCGGCCGTTTTTCCGCTTTTCTGACCTTACCAGACGGCTGCGCGATCCCCCGTCCGCGCCGCAGCCGCAGTCCCGCGGCCGTTTCCGCGCCCGCCCGTTATTTTTTCCGTATCCGCAGACTTGCCGCCCGCACCAGACAGAAAAGCAGGAATGCGGCCAGATCCACGAGCACCACGCTGGCCCCCGCCGGCGTCGAAAACGCGTAGGAAGCCGTCATGCCGATGCAGAAACAGACCACCGCCAGGATTCCCGATGACCAGACCACGCCGCGGAAACTCTTAAAAATCCGCATGGAGGTCAGCGCCGGAAACAGGATCAGGCTGGAGATCAGCATGGCCCCCATCATCCGCATCCCCAGCACGATGGTCACAGCCGTCAGCACGGCGATCAGGACATTATATAAGGAAACCTTCACGCCGGCGGCCTTGGCAAAACTCTCGTCAAACGTCACCGCGAAAATCCTGTGATAGCAAAAAACGTACAATCCCAGCACCACCGCCGAAACCGCCGCCGACAGCCAGACGTCCGTCCGGCTCATGGCCAGGATGCTTCCGAACATGTAGCTGCTGACGTCCGTCGTCATCCCCGTCGTCAGAGAGGTCACGACAATCCCGATCGCCAGCGCGCTGGCCGAGATCATCGCGATAGCCGCGTCGCTCTTCATTTTCCCGCTCTCGGTGATGCGGAGCAGGAAAAACGCCGCCAGGATCACCACGGGGATCGACACGGGCAGGGGCGACCAGCCGGCCGCGACCGCCACCGACAGCGCCCCAAACGACACATGGGACAGCCCGTCCCCGATCATCGAGTACCGCCGCAGCACCAGCGTAACGCCGAGAAGCGCCGCGCAGAGCGACACCAGGATCCCGCCCGCGAACGCCCGCACCAGGAACGGATAGGACAGCATTTCCCGTATCAGTTCCATCCGTCCTCACCTCCCAGATATCTGCGTCCCGCCGCCGTTTTCCGGTAATCTCCCGGCGTCCCGTAGAACAGGACTCTCTGCTGCAGGTGCAGGATCTTGTTCGCCTGCCCCACAATGTTGGTCACATCGTGAGAAACCATCAGGATCGTAATATGCTCTTCCCGGTTCAGCCGCCGTACCAGCCGGTAAAAATCCTGGATCGCCGACGGGTCCAGTCCGGTCGTCGGCTCGTCCAGGATCAGCATCCGGCTGGTGGCGCAGAGGGCCCTGGCGATCAGGACGCGCTGCTGCTGCCCGCCGGACAATTCCCGGTAGCAATGTCCTTTCAGGGGAAGGATCCCCAGCCGTTCCATATTGGCCTGCGCCAGCTTTTTATCCGCAGCGCCGTAAAAAGGCCGGTTTCCGCGCCGGCTGAGGGTCCCCGAAAGGACCACCTCACAGACTGTCGCCGGGAAGTCCTTCTGGGCCGCCGTCTGCTGCGGCAGATACCCGATCCCGGTCCGGCGCAGTTCCTCCGCCACGGTCAGCGTGCCGCCCGTAGGTTTCAGAAGACCCAAAAGCCCTTTCACCAGGGTGCTTTTCCCGGAACCGTTGGCCCCTACGATACAGAGATAATCTCCCTCCGCCACTTCCATGCTCAGGTCGATAACCGCGTCGTGATTTTCATATCCGAAATCCACATGGCTGCATGTGATCAATACACTCATTCGTCAAGCCCTTTTCTCAAATTCTCGATGTTCTGCCGCATCAGCTCCACATAGGTCACGCCGTCCTCCAGCTCCCGCCGCGTCACATTATGGCAGGAATGAAGAAGCAGCGGGACCGCGCCCGTCTCTTCGCTGATGATCCCGGCTACCCGGTCGCTGGAAAGCTCCAGATAATAAACCGCCGGGATCTGCCCCTCCCGCACCTTGTCGATCAGATACGCAATGGTCCTGGCGCTGGGCTCCGTATCGGTGCTGCAGCCGGAAAACGCCGCCCGGTAGGTCAGCCCGTATTCCTCCGCCAGATAGCGGAACGGAAATTTATCTCCGACAATGAACATATTCCGCTTCCGGTTTTCCGAAACCTCCAGAAAACCCTGATGAACCGCCTCCAGCTCCGCCAGGTACGCCTCCGCCCCGGCCTCGTATTCCGCCTTATGGGACGGATCCGCTTCCGCCAGAGCGTCCGCGATCACCTCCGCAAGCTTCATCGCGTTCACCGGAGAAGTCCAGATATGTTCGTCGTATTCGATCTCATATTCATGGCCGTCATGATCGAAATCAGCCGCTTCCTCCTCTGCCGGGGGGCCGCCGGCGCCGGGAAACGGTTCTTTATTTGTTCCGGTTGTCCCACCCGGCCCGGCAGCTGGTTCTTTATCTGCGGGATGGGACCCACTGGCTCCGGAAAACTGTCCCTTATCTGTCAAAGCCGTCCCACCGATCCCGGCTGCTGGTTCTTTATCTGCGGGATAGGTCCCACTGGTTCCGGAAAACTGTCCCTTATCTGCCATAGTCGTCCCACCGAGCCCGGCAGTTGGCTCTTTATCTGCGGGATGGGACCCACCAGGCGCGGAATCCGGCTCTCCATCCGCAGTCTGATCCCCACTGGCCCCTGCATCCGCCGATTCCGCCCGTCCGCCGTCCGGCTGCGCTTCTGCATCTGCCTCATGACGGAGATCGTGTCCGTGCGCCTCGTCTTCCATCCCCTCGACGATCTCCTCCTGCACCACGTCCACATAATCCATCATGGTCACAACCAGCAGGTCCGGCCGGTCCACAGCCTCCAGGACCTGACTGACCCACTGCTCCATGGCCCCGCCGTTGCAGAGCAGAACATCCGCTTCCCCGATCACCCGCATATGCGCAGGCGTCGGCTCAAAGGAATGACTGTCCATTCCCGCCGGAATCACCAGCTCCAGATCGATCCGGTCCCCGGCGATCTGCCGCGCAAAATCATAGTAGGGGAAAATGGTCGCGGCTACCTTTAATTTTTCCGCGCCGCCGTCCGCCGTCTCCGTCAGCACCTTCCCCCCGCCTGCCGACCCGCAGCCCAGCAGGCCGGCCGCCGTCAGAATGACCGCCAGAATCGCCCCGGCGGTTCTATTCCTGTATTCTTTGCTTTTCCGCTCCATCATCCAATCTTAAACCGCTATAACCTATACCCTATCAATAACCTCTGCCGCCTGCAGCCCTCTGGTGATGATATAGCGGTAATGCTCGTTCACCGGCTTGTACTCAGAGGGAAGGAACGGACGTCCGTCCAAAAACGCGCAGGACAGATGATACATATAGTATTCCCCGTCCACATGCTCCTCAGCCAAAAGCTCGCCCTGGAACCGCATATCGTCCGTGTTCTGTTCCTTTCCCAGCGCCATATCGTTCAAGGTCTGCAGCATGATCGCGAAATGTTCCTCATCCCACGCCGACAGATACATACATTTACAAAGCCCTTTCGTAAAAAAGGGATACTCCGCATAACAGTCCAGCAGCTCCTTAAAACGTGTCAGATGCTCCGAGTTTTCAAACAACTGCGCCGCACTGAGCGCTGCAATATAATCCTCCGTCCTGGCCATATGTCCCTCCTGACTGCCCCTGCCGGTTTTCTCCTCCGCCTCTCTCATCTTTCCGGAATCAAAACCGCCGAATCCATAGCTTTCTTTATTATACATCGTTCTCATCATTCTGTCATTGTTTTTTTTCATCAACAACAGTCTGGCCGCCGGAACATTCTCCCGTCCCGCGTGCCCGCGCCTGCCGGGCCGTACGCGGGATCCGGCAGGGACATTCCGGACCCGGCCTCCCGTTAGGAAAATCTTAATAATATATCAGCGAAAAAACAATACCTAAACCTGCCAAATCTGGTATACTACATATGATCGCAGTATATCATCCCGTGACGCATCATTCCGGGACAGGCTGCACAGACCAACTCGGCGGCGGACGCCGTATCTGCCGAAACAGACCGCGGTGCCGCAAATACGGACCGCCCATCAGACAGGCGGGATAAAACGATTCCGCCTTTTCCGGAAAGGAGCATCCATGTCCGAAGCCATCCTGCTTGTAGACGATGAGACCGAAATCGCAGACCTGATCGAGGTCTACCTGACCAACGAAAACTACCGCGTTTTTAAATTTTATACCGCCCGGGACGCCCTCGCCTGCATTGAGAAAGAGGAACTGGACCTGGCGATCCTGGACGTGATGCTGCCGGATCTGAACGGGTTCTCCCTCTGCCAGCGCATCCGCCGGGACCATACCTACCCGATCATCATGCTGACCGCCAAGGACGACGAGACGGACAAGATCACCGGGCTGACCCTGGGCGCCGACGATTACGTGACCAAACCGTTCCGGCCGCTGGAACTGGTGGCGCGGGTCAAAGCCCAGCTCCGCCGTTACAAACGATACAATCCAGCCCGCGGTCCCGAAAAAAACACCGAGCTTCTGGTCCATTCCGGCCTGACCTTAAACATCCGGACCCACGAATGTCTCCTGGAGGAACAGCCGCTGGAACTGACTCCCACCGAATTTTCCATTCTGCGCATCCTGCTGGAACGCCGGGGCGACGTGGTCAGCGCCGAGGAATTGTTCCACAGCATCTGGCAGGACGAATATTACAGCAAAAAGAACAACACGATCACCGTCCACATCCGTCATCTGCGCGAAAAGCTGAACGACACCGTGGACAACCCGAAATACATCCGTACCATTTGGGGAGTGGGGTATAAAATTGAAAAATAGAATCCATTCAGAATATTTTCCGATCAAAAAAAAGCTCTATAAGGCGCTTCTGAAACTGATTGCGGCCGCCGTCCTCATCGTCTGCGCCCTGTACCGGCAGTTCTGGAAGGGCCGCGGCGGCAATGCCGTCGTCTCCTTTCTCCGCAGCTTCCTGGGTATGAGCGACGACCGGGCGCATCTCCTTTACAGCCTCTATTTCCGCAACTACAAAGAATTCATCTGGATTGCGGCGATCGTCGTGGTATTCCTGCTGATCATGGAATTTTCCCTCAACTGGTTCTTCCGCTGGTATTTCACAGCCGTGAACCGCGGCATCGACGCGCTTTTAGCGGAAAACGACGCGGCCATCTGCCTGCCCCCGGAACTAAAGATCATCGAGCAGAAGCTAAATACCGTCAAACAAACGCTCCGCAGCCGCAAACAATCGGAACAGCTGGCCGAGCAGCGGAAAAATGATCTGGTGGCTTATCTGGCCCACGACCTGAAAACGCCCCTGACTTCCGTCATCGGCTATCTGAGCCTTTTAGACAGCGAAACCGGCCTCGCGCCCGCCCAGCAGACCCATTATATCCATATCGCCCTGGACAAGGCGTTCCGGCTGGAGAAAATGATCGGCGAATTTTTCGAGATCACCCGCTACAATCTCCAGCAGATCCACATCGCGAAAGAACCCATCGACCTTTACTATATGCTGGTGCAGCTCTGCGACGAGCTTTCCCCGCTTCTGTCCGCCCACGGCAACGCCTCCCGCCTGGAGGCGGACGAGAATCTGACCATAAACGGCGACCCGGACAAGCTGGCGCGGGTCTTCAACAATGTGCTGAAAAACGCGGCCACCTACAGCTATCCGGACACAGAGATCGTGATAACGGCCGCCGGGACCGCGGACACGGTGACAATCGCCTTTGCCAACCGGGGACCGACGATTCCGGGAGAAAAGCTGAACGATATTTTTGAAAAATTTTACCGGCTGGACGAGGCCCGGCAGACCGATACCGGAGGCGCGGGCCTGGGACTGGCCATCGCCAGAGAAATCGTCACGCTCCACGGCGGGACGATTTCCGCAGAAAGCGCCGGCGAACAGACCGTGTTCCGGATCGTGCTGCCGCAGCAGGCGGACGCCAAATGAAAAGCGCCTCTGCGGCGCGGCAGGAATCCGCGGAGCAATGGTCATATACGGCAAAGAAGCAGGCAGCCGAAAACAAGAGCTAGACGCCGGCACCGCATCATTCCGGGCCCTCTGCGCGCGGAAGACCCCCGCGGCAGACCGACGTTTCCCGCGCGCCGACGCAATAAACACTAAAAGAACCGCTCTGTCGAGGAAAAATCGCGGAGCGTTTTTTATTCGATCTGGGCGAAACGTCGTGAAAAATTCCTTTGAAAATCCCTATCCGATTTGATTTTAAGGCACTAAATAAGCGTAATCATGATTACAAACATTTAAAAAAGGATGTGCTCTAAATGCAAAACGAGGGGCAAAACCATGAAAAATTTTAAGGCGGTCCTGGATATTTTACGGGAAAATATTTCGTTCAAACTGGGCGTGATGGTAGTCGTGACGCTGTTTACCTGCTTTGTCCCCGGCCTGTGGGTACTGGGCGTCCAAAGGCTGGTGGACGCTTACGGGGATTGGCAGCATGCAGGGGGAAATCTTCAGGGAAACGCGGGGATGCTGGCTGCTCCCCTGCTTCTGCTTGCCGTATTGTTCCTGGCAAAGAAGCTGGATCAGATGTTTAAAATACCCATTGAACTGTC
>CANQUA010000058.1 GCA_947626915.1 uncultured Lachnospiraceae bacterium | reverse complement strand
TACATAACGTCAACACCCACGCCAGCCGCCGTTTCCCGGTTCCTTTCGCCGCCTGTTTCGTTGTTGCCGCCCATCCCGCCGCCTGTCGTTTCCTGTTCCTCTCTTCCGTCTGTATTTCCGCCAATATCACCTGTGGCCTCGGTCTGATCCCCTCCGTTTCCTTTACCATTTCAATCGATAGTTTCTCCGTCGTCATCGCCGCATTTTCTGCCGTCCCTGTCACTGACTCTTCTACCGCCATTTCCAGTCTCTCTGCTGTTTCCACCGCTTGTCCCCACACCGTCTTTCTTGCCGTCTTCAACCGTTTTCCCACCATCTCTTGACCGTCTGCTTCCGTACATGCCCGCGACATCCGCCCCGCCGCCTCTCCCATTTTCTCCCAAGCCGTCCGTCTCTTTACCTCCGCATACTCCGCCAACATCCGCCTCGCCGCTGCCGCCCATTTCTCCGCCATCCGCTTCATCGATTTTCCTCCTGCGATCCAAATTTTATCAAAAGCAACCAGAAGAAAATCAAAAAGCAAGGTGTTCCGCTCTACGCTTCACACCTTGCCGTATGGATTATACAACAAAATAAACCCCAAGCCCAGATTTTACGTCTTGCGTAAACACCAAACATGACGTATAATAATAGGGCATAGTAGTGGTATCTGCCATTGTGAATCGTGTTCGCCAAAACACTTTTCACACCTGCGTGCGTGGTCTGAACACGCACGCGGGTGCTATGCTTTTTGATTTTCTACCACTTATCTTACCATATACGGGACGATTATTCAATAATGATTTTTTAAATATCCAAAGAACCGCTCCGCCATACGCGGCAAAAAACGCATCCGTTCCAGTCAGCGGACTTCCTTTAGAGGTATTCGTCCGCCGCTTTTCCCGACAGACCATACTCCGACCGCAGCTCCTGCCGGATCACCGCGTCATCGTATCCCAGACGCCTCAGCATCCGGACCGCCCCCTGGATCTGGCCCTGGCTGAGACCCTGACTAAGACCTTGCTTAAGTCCCTGACTGATTCCCTGCCTAAGTCCCTGGCTGCGTCCTTCCTCCATCGCGATCCGTTCCCGTTTCTCAATCATCGGTTCGATCATCGGCTTCATGATTTCCAACAACGCCTCACTCATGCTTCCATCTCCTATCCGGCCTCTCATCGTCTGCCCATCGGTTTGTATGTTCAACTTTCACACAAAACTATATTATCCAAAGCAACACAACCACCAGAAGCAGCCGTCTTCTCCTTCCAAAATCAAACAGCCTCTTCCCGTTTCGTTTAACCTCACTTAAACATATCTTTAGAGGTATTCGTCCGCCGCTTTTCCCGACAAACCATACTCCGACCACAGCTCCTGCCGAATCACCGCATCGTCGTATCCCAGATGCCGCAGCATCCGGACCGCCCCCTGGATCTGGCCCTGACTGAGACCCTGCTTAAGTCCCTGGTCGATTCCACGACTGAAGCCCTGACTGATTCCCTGTCTAAGTCCCTGGCTGCGTCCTTCCTCCATCGCGATCTGCCGCTGCTTCTCAATCATCGGCTCGATCATCGGCTTCATGATTTCCAACAATGCCTCGCTCATGCTTCCATCTCCTTCCATCAGCTTCTCCACTACTCGCTCGTTGGCGAGCGCGCTCACATTCAGCACTGAGTCCGCCAGCTCCTGGTCGTACTTCCCCGTCAGGCAGGAAGTACGCTCCAGCAGCACGCGCATTTCCTTCTCTTTCAGCTTCTCCGATAACGCCCTCAGCCATACATGCTCTTCCAGCTCCAGTTCGCCTGTCACGACCACCTGCGATAGGAACATCACCGGACCCTCGATGTAATAGATCCCGCGGTACGGATGCGTGATCCGGAAACCGTTTTCTTCCAGATAGCCAAACAGTTCCTCCGGCTTTCCCTCGCGCACCAGCGACACCGTCACGTCGTCGGCCCGTACCGCGTTTAACGTCTTCTCATAGGATTTATACAGGCAGGCATACGCGATCGTTTTATAAAACGTATCGATGTTCAGATGATCGCCCGGCGATTTGTATTCCAGCAGATTGTGTCCCCGAAAAATCCGGCCGATCTCATTGTCCAGCCGCACCGCCGCGTTTTTCTTGATCACCAAAAGGTCAACCGCCAGCGGTTTCGTGTTCAGGTTGTACTCTTTCTCAAAATGCAGATACTCCCGATCGCTGCGAAGCTCCAGGTCCAGAGCCGCCGCGAAGCCGGGATGCCACTGTATTTTCTTTTCTTTCATTCATCACCTGTTTCTTCTCTCTCCTCTTCTATTGTATCATCCGCAAAACGATTCTTCAATCCCAAATTTTCACCAAAGGCTGTTTTCCGCGGGTTAGCGGAATTTGGCGGAAGGACAGCAGTCACTTTGCCCCCTTCAAAGCAGAAATAAACTTTTCGCTTCCGCTCATGAATATTTCTTCCGAAACAGCTTGCACGATTTCAATTTTCCTATATAATATGTATCAGCAGCCCGAACCGCGTTTCCCCATACGCCGTATTTGCGAAGCGGACGGACGGCAGCCCTGCGTGGGCTCTGACATTCTGAAAGCGTACTGAAATCAAGGAGGACCCTCTTATGCCAAAAAGAACCGACATCCATAAGGTACTCATCATCGGCTCAGGCCCCATTATCATCGGACAGGCCTGCGAGTTCGACTACTCCGGCACCCAGGCCTGCAAGGCGCTGCGGAAGCTGGGCTATGAGATCGTGCTGGTCAATTCCAACCCGGCCACGATCATGACGGATCCGGAAATGGCCGATTTCACCTATATTGAACCTCTGAACGTGGAACGTCTGGAACAGATCATCGCCAAAGAGCGCCCCGACGCCCTGCTGCCCAATCTGGGCGGACAGTCGGGCCTGAATCTGTGCGCCGAGCTGAACAAAGCCGGCGTCCTGGAAAAATACGGCGTGAAAGTCATCGGCGTGCAGGTGGACGCCATCGAGCGCGGCGAGGACCGCATCGAATTTAAGAACGCCATGAACGCGCTGGGCATCGAGATGGCCAGGAGCCAGGTCTCCTACAGCGTCGAGGAAGCCCTGGCCATCGCCGACAAGCTGGGCTACCCGGTCGTCCTGCGCCCGGCCTACACCATGGGCGGCGCCGGCGGCGGTCTGGTCTATAACCGGGAAGAATTAAAGACTGTCTGCGCCCGGGGACTGCAGGCCAGCCTCGTGGGACAGGTCCTCGTCGAGGAATCGGTCCTGGGCTGGGAAGAGCTGGAACTGGAAGTGGTCCGCGACGCCGAGGGCAATATGATCACGGTCTGCTTCATCGAAAACATCGACCCCATGGGCACCCACACCGGCGACTCGTTCTGCTCCGCTCCGATGCTGACGATCTCCGAGGAGACGCAGAAGCGGCTGCAGGAATACGCCTACCGGATCGTGGAATCGGTACAGGTCATCGGCGGCACCAACGTCCAGTTCGCCCATGATCCGGTGACGGACCGGGTGGTCGTCATTGAGATCAACCCCCGCACCTCCCGTTCCTCCGCGCTGGCCTCCAAAGCCACCGGCTTCCCCATCGCGCTGGTTTCTTCCATGCTGGCCGCCGGACTGACGCTGAAGGACATCCCCTGCGGCAAATACGGGACACTGGATAAATACGTTCCCGACGGCGACTACGTCGTGATCAAGTTCGCCCGCTGGGCGTTCGAGAAATTCAAGGGCGTCGAGGACAAGCTGGGCACCCAGATGCGGGCCGTGGGCGAAGTCATGAGCATCGGCAAGACATTCAAAGAAGCGTTCCAGAAAGCCATCCGCAGCCTGGAGACCGGACGCTACGGCCTGGGCCACGCGAAGAATTTCGACAAGCTGCCGAAAGAACAGCTGATGAAACTGCTGATCAATTCTTCCAGCGAGCGGTATTTCGTGATCTACGAAGCGCTGCGCAAGGGAGCGACGATCGACGAAATCTATAACATTACGAAAGTGAAGAAATATTTCCTGGAGCAGATGAAAGAACTGTTGGAGGAGGAAGAAGAGATCCTCGGATGCAAAGACGGCCTGCCGGGGGACGAACTGCTGATCCGCGCCAAAAAAGACGGTTTCTCGGATAAATACTTAAGCCAGCTGCTGGAGATCCCGGAGGACGACGTGCGCGGCCGCCGTCTGGCCCTGGGCGTGGAAGAGGCCTGGGAGGGCGTCCACGTCAGCGGCACCCAGGACAGCGCTTACTATTATTCCACCTACAACGCGCCGGACAAGAACCCGGTCAATACCGGCAAGCCGAAGATCATGATCCTGGGCGGCGGCCCCAACCGCATCGGCCAGGGCATCGAGTTCGACTATTGCTGCGTCCACGCGTCCCTGGCGCTGAAAAAGCTGGGCTTCGAGACCATTATCGTCAACTGCAACCCGGAGACCGTGTCCACCGACTACGACACCTCCGACAAACTGTACTTCGAGCCCCTGACCCTGGAAGACGTGCTGAGCATTTACCATAAGGAAAAGCCCCTGGGAGTCATTGCCCAGTTCGGCGGCCAGACCCCACTGAACCTGGCTTCCGACCTGGAGAAAAACGGCGTAAGGATCCTGGGCACTTCCCCGTCGGTCATCGACCTGGCGGAGGACCGCGACCTGTTCCGCGCCATGATGGAAAAGCTGGACATCCCGATGCCCGAATCCGGCATGGCCACCACCGTGGATGAGGCCCTGGCCATCGCGAAAAAGATCGGCTACCCGGTCATGGTTCGCCCCTCCTATGTGCTGGGCGGGCGCGGCATGGAAGTGGTCTACGACGACGAGAGCATGACCGGCTACATGCAGGCGGCCGTCGGCGTGACCCCGGACCGTCCGATCCTGATCGACCGGTTCCTAAATCACGCGACCGAATGTGAGGCGGACGCCATCAGCGACGGCGAACACGCTTTCGTACCCGCGGTCATGGAGCATGTGGAGCTGGCCGGCATCCATTCCGGAGACTCGGCCTGCATCATCCCGTCGGTACACATTTCGCAGGAAAACTTAAAGACAATCGAGGAATATACCCGCAAAATCGCGGTGGAAATGAATGTCAAGGGCCTTATGAACATGCAGTACGCCATCGAGAACGGCAGGGTCTACGTGCTGGAGGCCAATCCCCGCGCGTCCCGCACCGTCCCGCTGGTGTCCAAGGTCTGCAACATCCGCATGGTGCCGCTGGCCACGGAGATCATTACCTCCGAGCTGACCGGACGGCCGTCGCCGGTACCGCAGTTAAAGCCCCAGGACATCCCCTACTACGGCGTCAAGGAAGCGGTCTTCCCGTTCAATATGTTCCCGGAGGTCGATCCGCTCCTGGGACCGGAGATGCGCTCCACCGGCGAGGTGCTGGGACTGTCGGAATATTACGGCGAGGCATTCTATAAGGCCCAGGAAGCGACCCAGACCCGACTGCCCCTGGAAGGCACGGTCCTGATCTCCGTCAACGCCAAAGACAAACCGGAAGTCGCGGAGATCGCGGAGGAATTTGCTCTGGACGGCTTCAAGATCCTGGCAACGGGCGGGACCTACGACATCATCCGCCAGGCCGGCATCCCCGCCCAGCGCGTGAACAAGCTCCACGAGGGGCGTCCCAACATCCTGGATCTGGTCACCAACGGTTCCATCCAGATGATGGTCAACTCTCCCTCCGGCAAGGACAGCGCCCACGACGACAGCTATCTGCGGAAAGCGGCCATCAAGGCGAAGATCCCCTATTTCACGACCATGGCGGCGGCCCGCGCGGCGGCCAAGGGCATCAGCTACGTGAAGACCCACGCCAAGGCGGAGGTCAAATCGATCCAGCAGCTGCACAGCGAGATCCGGGATAAGGAATGAACCGCCCGCAGACGGCCGGCCAGAGCCGGATCTATTTCTTAAAAACAGATTAGATAATCAAAAGCAGGTACACGATCAATGAATAAACCGCGTACCTGCTTTTCTGTTTTATTGATTCTGTTTTTATTCAGTGCTTTTCATTCCCGCCTGGTTTCAATCAATCATGCTTTCCGGCTGCCGCGCTCCGGCGCGAGTACACCATGTCATCTGCCCCGGTCCCGGCGCTTTTTATCAGTGGCCGTGCCCTTTCACGCAGTCTGTCCGGGCCATCGCCTGTGTTTCCGGCCTCGCCAATCTCCCGCTCTGCCGGATCGGTTTTTTCCGCAATTTCACCCACTCTGCCAAGAGACACGCGGCCCGCGCTTTCTCTTATTCTGCCAGGAACTCCGCGGCCCGCGCTTTCTCCTATTCCGCCGGAAAATCGCGGCCCACATTTTCTCTTACTCTGTCAAGACCCCCGCGGCTCGTGCCAAGTGCTTCGCCAGCACCGCCGTCGTCACAGTCCCGACACCGCCGGGCACCGGCGTGGCCATCGACGCGCGCTCCCGGACTGATTCGAAATCCACGTCGCCGCACAGTTTCCCGTCCGCGTCCACATGGATCCCCACGTCGATCACGACCGCGCCGTCTCCCACATAGCTGCCGTCCAGCAGCCGGGCTTTCCCCGCCGCGGCCACCAGAATCTCCGCCTGGCGGCAGACCGCGGGCAGATCCACGGTCCGGGTATGGCAGACGGTAACGGTCGCGTTCTCTTTCAGCAGCAGCATGGACAGCGGTTTCCCGACCACCAGGCTGCGCCCCACGATCACGGCCCGCCTGCCGGAAATGGGAATCTCGTAGGCTTTCAGGACCTCCACCACCGCTTCCGCCGTACACGGCGCATAGCCGGAAGCGTCGCCTGCGAAGACCTTCGCCATATTGACCGGGGAAATGCCGTCCAGATCCTTCTTCGGGTCGATCATCGCGGCAACCGCGGACGAATCGATCTGCTTCGGCAATGGCAGAAGCACCAGGATTCCCGCCACGCCCGGATCCGCGTTGATTGCCTGAAAAGCGTTCCGAAATTCCGCGTCCGGAATCCCCTCCGGAAACGCATAGGACCGGGCGCGGAAACCAAAGGATTCCATTTTTTTCATGGCCCCCCGCTCGTAGGACAGATCGTCCGGCTTCTCACCCACGCGGACGATTGCCAGCATGGGGGGATCTCCCTCATACTGTTTCATCGCGTCAAGGACCTGTTCCTTCATCCTGGCGGAAACTTCCGCTCCTTTTAAAATTTCCATATTTTCCTCTGAAGAACGCCGCCGTTCTTCTTCCTTTCTCCCGAACTGATCAGGGCATCCGATTCAATTCTCCAGCCTTTTCAAAACCTTGCCGTAAATCTCGTCCGCCCGCGCCGCGCCGGAGGTCAGCATATGATAGGCTTCCTCGTTCAGCTCCGCGGCCCGGTCCCGGTCTTTCATGGATTTCGTATTGATATAAACATTCATCACGGCTCCCGACAGGGCGGCACGCGCCAGCTGCACGGCCACGCCCACGTCGCTGACGGCCATCACGCTGCCCTTTTGTTCCAGATCCTCCAGAATCGCCAGCATACGAATGACCGATTCCATGACCTTCAACGGCGTCAGACTCGCCGTCTGCAGCCTTTCCTCCATCACCGCTTCCTTATAGGCTCTCTGCTCTTCCGTCTCCGACGGCAGCCCGTAGGCCTCCGCCAGGGGCGCAAATACCTCCGCGTCCTCGTCCGCCAGCCGGAGCAGATCCGCCTGCAGCGTCTCCAGCCCGGCCATATGCCCGCGAATATCTGCTTCCACGCCGGCATATTTCTTTTTGCCCACCGTCAGATTCCCTACCATCAGCCCCAGCGCGCTCCCCAGCGCGCCGGCCAGAGCGGAAGCGCCTCCGCCTCCGGGAACCGGCTGTTTGGATGACAGCAATTCCAAATAGTGTTCAATCGTCTGTTCTTTTGTCATTTTCTTCTCCTTCCATCTGGCCGCGCCCCCTCACGCCGTCAGCCCATTACGCACCCCTTACTTATTTTTTATTATAATGACCGCCGGAACCGGTTCAAAAGCCCCCTCGCGGCCCTTCTCTCCGCCGATTCCCGCCGTCTCAGTTCCCGGAAGCGGCCGCCTGCGCCGCGGCCCGGTCAAATTCTTCCAGCGCCTTCGATACTTCCTCGCCCTCGCCGATCCGCTGCAGCATGTTCCACCATGCGGTACGCACATCGGCCCAGCCCGGCGCTACCTGATAATAATCTCCCATATACTGCATGAACATCCCGTATTCCGTCATCAGCAGATCGTTGACGTAAAGTCCCTCCATGTCCCGCACCGGCCAGTAAGTGGATATCTGAACCGCTTTTTTATACTGGGCGTCCTCCTCCGTCATGTACCGGATAAAGGCCTTCGCGGCCTCGAGACGCGCCTCGTCTCCGTGGTCGAATACGCCGAAGCCCCAGATACCGCCCTGCAGCCTGGGTTCGCCGGAATTTGTCGGAAAAGCCATCGGAAAGATCTCAAAGCTCTGACCGTCTATCTGGTTTCGGACGATCTGGTTCAGTTCCTGCGATACATTCCAGCAGAACGACATCGCCAGCTCTCCGCTTCCGAAAAGCTCCGCTTCATCGCCGCCCAGCAGCCCGGGGTCAAACCGGATCCCGTCCAGAGAATACAAAAGCTCCAGTGCTTTCCGGTTTTCCTCGCTGTTCACCGTATAGGCCGTATGGCTCTCGTTGGTAAAGCTGCCGCCATACAGATTGGTCACCAGGGCCCTCGTTCCCTGGTCCCCGCCCTGACCGCCGCAGTAAACGGCGGCGACCTTTTCCTGCCCGTACGCGTACAGAGCCTCCACCGCCTTGATAAAATCCTCCGTCGTCCAGGTATGCGTTTCCTCATCAATATAATCCAGCGCCCCGGCCTCCCGGAACAGGTCGTAATTGATCGCCATGCAGTGGGTCGTCATGCAGACCGGAAATTCATAAAAGCTGCCGTCCCTGGACTGACAGGCGTTCCGGACGCTCTCATAAATCTGCCCCGCCGCGTCGGATTCCCACAGATCCGACAGATCCGCCATCAGCCCCCGGCTGCCCCAGTTGGCGACCAGGCGCTCCGGTCCCTCCAGAACCAGATCCGGCTGCTCCCCGTTTTTTATGGCCTCCTCGATCTCCGCGTCCCCGGTGGTATAATCCAGATATTTCACAGAGACATAATATTGCGGGTACTGTCTGCGGAATCCGGACAGCAGATTGGACAAAGAACTGGAAGAACCCCAGCCGCCTACCGGATAGGTCCAAAGGCTGATCTCCGTCTCACCCGTCTGCTCCTGAACCGCAGGCGCGGAGCCTGTCTCCGTCCCCGTGTCTGTCACAGACTGTCCCCCCTGCGGTCCGCAGGCCGCCGTCCACACTGCCGCCGCCAGACACACTGCCGCCAGCCGGGCATATAGTTTTTTCACTGTCGATTACCTCCTTACCGTTTTACCGATTATGCCGCTGCATCCGCGTCTCCCGGCGGACGCCGCTCCCGCTTATTTCCGGGGAGCCAAAAAACGGCGCAGGATCTGCTCCACCTCATTCATGTCGATGGGCTTCGCCATATGCGCGTTCATCCCGGCGTCCATACATTTTCGGATATCTTCGTCAAACGCATCGGCGCTCATGGCGATAATCGGAATTGCCGCGGCGTCCGGACGCTCCAGTCCCCGGATCGCCCTGGTCGCCTCGTAACCGTTCATCCGCGGCATCCGGATATCCATCAGGATCGCATCATACTGGCCCTGCTCCGAATTTTTAAATTTTTCCAGACATTCCACTCCGTCCTCTGCCCATTCCAGCTCCAGGCCCAGATCGCTCAGAAGCTCCTTGGCGATCTCCCAGTTCAAATCGTTATCCTCCGCCAGCAGGATGCGGCGCCCGGAGAAGTCCACCTTCTCTTTCGTTAGGAAGCTTTCCTCCGTCTGTATCCCGCCGCTGAACTGGCGCAGACAATAATACAGATTGGAACAGAACAAAGGTTTCGAAATAAACCCGTTGACGCCCGCTTTCCTGGCCTCTTCCTCGATCCCGGACCAGTCGTAGGCGGAAATGATCAGGATCGGCACCTGGTCTCCCAGACGCCTCCGCAGCTCCTGGGCCGTCTGGATCCCGTCCATTCCGGGCATCTTCCAGTCCAGCAGAACCACATGGAACTCGTTCTCCGCGCCGCTGCGCTCCTCGGTCATGCGCACCGCCGTCTCTCCGTCATACGCGCAGCTGACCTTCACGCCCAGCTTTTCCAGGGAAACGGCCGCCGACTGGCACAGCATCTCGTCGTCGTCCACCACCAGCGTGTTCCACGGCGGAAGCGTCATCTCCTCCTGGGTATCCTCCGCTTTCTCCAGATCCAGGCGCACATGGAACTGGGTTCCCTTGCCCGTCTCGCTCTCCACCTCGATCAGTCCGCCCATGGCGTCCACGATGTATTTCGTGATCGCCATGCCCAGGCCCGCGCCCTCGGTCTTCTGTACACGGGCGTTGTCCTCCCGCATGAACGACTCGAATACCTTCTTCTGAAATTCTTCCGACATGCCGATGCCGGTATCCTTCACATACATGTGGAGACGCACATAACCGCCGCCCTTCGGGGAATCTTCCTCCATAAATTTCAGCTGGATCGAACCGCCCTCCGGCGTAAATTTCACCGCGTTCCCCAGAAGATTTAACAGCACCTGATTCAGTCTCACGCTGTCGCAGTAAACATTTTCCGTGAAAATATGATCGGTATATACGTCGAATTTCTGCCCTTTTACGTTGACCTGGGGCTGGACGATGTTCACGATCCCCTGCAGGAGTTCCTGCAGGGAAACCGCCTCAAAGCTGAGAGTCATCTTCCCGCTCTCGATCTTGGACATGTCCAGAATATCATTGATCAGCCCCAGCAGGTGTTTGCTGGACAGAGATATTTTCTTCAGGCAGTTTTCCACCTGCTGCACATTGTTCAGATTCGCCATCGCCACCGCCGTCATCCCCACGATGCCGTTCATCGGCGTCCGGATATCATGGCTCATGTTGGACAAAAACTCGCTTTTTGCCTTGTTGGCGTGAACCGCTTCCTCCCTGGCCTGTTCCAGATTCTTCATCTGCCGGTGCATCAGATAATAGTACCAGGAAAAAACCAGAAGCATCGCCACCAGCAGGATCACGCAGCTCTGTATCGCGATGTAGCCCCACTGAGACCCCAGGCTGTTGACCGCCTCGTCCAGACGTCCGTAAGGCAGAAACAGGATCAGGTACCAGTCGGAGTAAGCCAGACTGCTGCCGTACAGATAGCGCCGCTCTCCGTCGATCACAAACTCCGTGGAATAATTCCTGCGCCCGGCCATGGCCGCCTGGAACTGCGTCAGGTATTCCTCCGCTGTCTTGCCGCCGATACTCTCGTATCTCTGCCGGACCCGGTCGAAATAATTGTCTTCCTGCGCGTCCGCCCGCAGCACGAAGCTGCCGTCCGACTGAATGATAAAATAATAGATCCTGGTGTCGCCCGCGTCCAGAGACAGGGTGTCGCTGATATAGGATAACGGGAGCGCCGCCACCAGGGCGACGCTTTTCCTGCCGTCCTCCAGAGGATAATCGGCCGGGATCCCCATCACCAGCAGACTCTCCCCGCCGCTGTCTTTGCCCATGGTCATCTTCTCTTCGCCGGCGCTCAAAGAGCGGAAGAAGCTCTCCTTCTCCGACACGTCCACCAGATCGCCGTATATCATGTCAAAATCGCCGTCCTGGGTATAAAAGGCCAGATGGTCAAACCCCCTGGATCTGGCGTTGTAGCTTAAACTCACGCGAACGGCATGCTCGTCGGCCGTGCTCTTGGGCGACACCGAATCTACCAGCGCAGCCACCTGCGAGAGACGCAGTTCAATCGTCGTCTCGAAATGAGCCGCCGCCTGTTCGGTCAGATCCGACATGTAGATCTCGCCGATCTCGGTGATCGTCTGCCTGCTCTTCTGATTCATATAGTTCGTCTGATAAACGAATATACAAACGCAAAGCGCAGATACCAAAATAATGCTGATAATCAGGAATCTGGTAACCCTGCTCCGCATCCGATCCACCCCCTGCTTCGTTCTTTCTCCCAAAATATGATTCATTATACCATTATTTTTTTCAAAAGTACAGTAGCTGTTACAAAAATGAACCGCTGCCCTGCCACGGCGTTACGGAAGGCGATAACCGCAGCGCGCAAGCACTTCCAGCGGAAATTCCACCCGCACCGTCTTCAGCGGGTCCACCACCTGGCACACGGCCATATCGGACAGCAGGGACATCAGCATTCCCGCCTCGAAATTGTCCTTTCCCATAACAGTTTTCACAAATTCTTTCATGGCCCTGGCCGCCAGATCGCCCGCCTCGTCCAGGGTCGCGGCCGACTGAATTGTCATGACCCGGCCGCGGCAGGATAAAAACGGCGTCGGCAGCAGAGCGGCCGCCTCTCCTTTCACCGCCGTCACCCGCACGGTCACTTTCCCGGCTGTTTCCAGGCCGCAGATCATGACCTCTCCGTCCCCCATCAGCGCATGGAGATCGCCCATGGAAAGCAGGCCGCCCGGCACGCAGACCGGCAGGTACAGCACGGAACCCTTCACGATCTTTTTGCAGTCCATGTTGCCGCCGTGGCTTCCGGGCGTGTCCGTTGTGATCCCTTTCCCCGCGGGAGCCGTGCCGATGACGCCGATCATGGGATCCAGCGGCAGGGACAATGTATCGCCGAACCGGATATACGAGGCGTCCGTTTTGCCGTCCTTCCCGCCGTAAATCGGGAAGATCCTGGCGGTCCGCTCCTTGAAATCCTCATGAAACACGCCGCACATGGTCGAGGACCGCATCACGCCCCAGTCCCGCAGCCGGATGTTCAGGATCTCCACCTTCAATACGTCTCCCGGCGCGGCATCCTCCACGTACAAAGGTCCCGCCGCCGGATTCTCGATCGGATCCGTCTTATCGCCCAGGGGCCGCTCCTCGCTGACCACGGCGTCGTCGTAGCAGTCCCGGGTCTCAAAAAGCACCGTATCGCCGCTTTGGCAGCGGGCCGCGGGCCGCGCTTCCTTCGTCAGAATGCCTGACACCTGTTCCCTGGTAATCGTCATATACATTTTTCCTGCCTCCTGCTGTTATGTTTTTTTCCCATATTCCGGAACGGTCTCTAATATAATCGAAACGGGAAAGGAAAAACCGCCAAACCTCAATTTTATCTGATAAAAGTCTGTAGAATAATGGCTATGCGTTTCCGCATAGCCATCTTACAGCAATTCCATCAGAATTACTATCGTCTTCAGCAATCCGCTTTGCAGCAGGGCTCATTACTGATACTACCATATTTCTGAAAATAATCAATAAGTTCTGAGATATTTCTTCAGACCGCCGCTCCTGCAATCACGAAAAGCATTGCTTCACCCACTTTTCCCAGCGCGAATCCGCCTTTATTTCCTTTTCGAATTGTTCATAATCCGGCTTGCACCAGAACGTGAACGCCGCGCCGCGCAGAGGGGAACATCCTTTTCCCGCTCTATAATACTTTCTCCAGCTTTTCAATCATCACGTCCACGTCCTCTTCCGTGATCACCAGCGGCGGGACGAAGCGGATGATATTGGCCCCGGCGCTGATCAGCACCAGCTGCTGCTCCAGAAGGGCTTTTCTGACGATCCCGCTTACGGGGCCGTGAAACTCCAGGCCCTGGATCAGCCCTTTGCCGCGGTGGTCCGCGATGCAGTCATGCCGCCCTTTCAGCTCCTCCAGCCGGTCCCAGAGATACCCGCCGATCCGTCGCACATGGTCCACAATGTCCCGGTTCTCGAAGATCTCCAGCACCTTGGCCGCCGCCGCGCAGACGAAAGGATTGCCGCCGTAGGTCGTGCCGTGATCGCCGGGGACCATGGCCGTGGCCGCCGCTCCGCAGGCCAGGAACGCGCCGATGGGCACGCCGTTTCCCAGCGCCTTGGCGACGGTCATCACGTCCGGTTTCACGCCGTAGCCCTGCCACGCGAACATATCGCCGCTTCTGCCCATGCCGCACTGGATCTCGTCCAGGATCAGCAGCATATCGTGTTCGTCGCAAAGCTCCCGCACGCCCTGCAGGAACCCTTTCTCGGCCGGATAGATGCCGCCTTCACCCTGGATCGTCTCCAGGATCACCGCGCAGGTTTTCTCATTGACCAGCGCCTTCACGCTGTCCAGGTCGTTGAACTGCGCGAAGCGAATCCCCGGCAGCAGCGGCGCGAACGGCTCCTGATAATGGTCGTTGCCGGTCACGGACAGGGCGCCCAGGCTCCTGCCGTGAAACGAATGCTTCATCGCAATGATCTCATGACCGCCGTGGCCGTCCCGGTTATAGGCGTAGCGCTTGGCGATCTTTAAGGCCCCCTCGATGGCCTCGGTGCCGCTGTTGGTGAAGAACACCCGGTCCATCTGCGCCGCTTTCAGCAGTTTCTCGCCGGCGTCGATGGCCGGCTGGTTATAAAACAGATTGGAGATATGCAGAAGCTTCCCCGCCTGCACCTCCAGCGCGGCCGTGTATTCCGGATCGCCGTAGCCCAGGCCCACGACCGCGATCCCGGCCCCGAAATCCAGATATTCATTGCCCTCCGTATCGTACAGATGCACGCCTTTTCCGTGATCGAAAATGACCGGAAACCGGTTATAGGTTTTATACAAAATCTGCTCTGCCCTGCCGATGGCCGCATTTTTTTCCGACGCTGCGCTCATGATGATTTTCCCTCCCGCTTTTTTCGATAAATATACCGGAATCCGTCCGGCGATCCCGGAGACCGTCCCGGATACCGGGGTCCTCGTTTCCCTGAAGCCGCCAAAATAATTCCCAGAAACAAAAGAGCAATTTCTCTTTCTTCCGTCCCTGTCCGCTCTTTTTCGGTTATGCGTTCCCGTTTTTCCCCGCGGCCGTTCCGTTTACCGCCGGCTCCTCCGCGTGATAGTACCGCTCTTCCCGGGAATTCAGGATCGCGGTGCCGATGCCCTTGTTCGTAAAGATCTCCAGCAGCAGGCAGTGGGGGATCCGTCCGTCCAGAATATGCACCCGCGACACGCCCTCGCGGATCGCGTCCACGCAGTTCTGCAGCTTCGGCAGCATACCGCCGCCCAAAGCGCCGCTGTCCACAAATTTCTGGGCGTCGTCCACCAGAAGCTCCGAGATCAGGGTGCTTTTATCGCTGAAATCCCGGTACAGGCCTTCCACGTCCGTCAGAAACGCCAGCTTCTCCGCTTTGACCGCCTTGGCAATGGCGCAGGCCGCGTCGTCGGCGTTGATATTGTAGCTGAGGAAATGGTCGTCGAAGCCGATGGGACAGATGATCGGCAGGAAATCCTTTTCCAGCAGGTCGTAGATCACTTTCGGATTCACTTCCTTAACGTCGCCCACGAAACCGATGTCCTGCCCGCCGGAGTATTTTTTCTCGCACTTCAGCATCATTCCGTCCTTGCCGCTGATGCCGACCGCCTTGACGCCCAGCTCGTTGACCATCTGCACCAGGCTCTTGTTCACTTTGTTTAACACCATCTCGGCAATCTCCATGGTCGCTTCGTCGGTGACCCGCAGGCCGTTGACAAAATGCGGCTCCATGCCCACCTTGCCGACCCATTTGCTGATCTCCTTGCCGCCGCCGTGAACAATGATGGGCTTGAAGCCCACCAGCTTCAGGAGCACCGCGTCCTGAATCACGCTGTGTTTCAGCTCCTCGTCGATCATGGCGCTGCCGCCGTACTTGATCACGATGATCTTGCGGTTGAACCGCTGTATATAAGGCAGCGCTTCGATCAGCACCGCCGCTTTCTGCATGATATTCTGGTCCATAACCTTGTAACCTCTTTCTGTGTAACCTATTATAATGGATGAATGATTGTGTTTATATTTTGAAAGGGTCGAAGAGCCCGCCCGGGATTCCGGCCTGCTTTGCAGGACCGCGGCTTTTCCGGCTCCGGCGATTCACGTCGGCTTCCCGTTCGGAACCATGTCCCCGCGGCAGCTGCTTCTCTCATACTGTGCTGCGCCGCATAAGGGAACTCTCTCATACCGCCGCTGCTTTTCGCCGCTTTATACCACGCTGCGTCGTATAAGGGAGATTTCCTCTCCGTTTCCGGACCGGCAAGTACACTGCGACCAGTAATCTGCGTTGATCGTTACATAATCAAAAGCCAGATCACAGCCCCATGCTGTGGCCATCGCTTTCCCAGCCCGGCTTCCAAACCGCCCCGTACATTATGACCGGTAGTCCGCGTTGATCTTCACATAATCAAAAGTCAGATCGCACCCCCAGGCCGTGGCCGACGCGTCTCCCATCTTGATATCCGCGATGGCCGTCACCTCCGGCTCCGACAGGATCTTCGTGGCCTCCTCCTCGCTGTAGCCGGTCGCGACCCCGTCCGCGATGATCTGCAGCCGCCCGGCCGCGCTCTCAAAAAACAGATCCACCTTCTCCGGGTCAAACTGCGCGCCCGAATAGCCCATGGCGCAGAGGATGCGTCCCCAGTTGGCGTCGTGGCCGAAGATCGCCGCTTTCGTCAGGTTGGAGGTGATCACCGACTTCGCCAGGGTCACCGCCTGCTCTTTCGTCTCCGCGCCGACGATCTTGACCTCAAACAGGGCCGTGCAGCCCTCTCCGTCCCCGGCGATCTTTTTCGCCAGCGTCTCATTGACAACATGAAGCGCCGCCTTAAACGCTTCGTAGTCCGCGCCTTTCTCCGTAACCGGCGCATTGCCCGCCATCCCGTTGGCCAGCAGCAGCACCGTGTCGTTGGTGGAGGTATCGCCGTCCACGGAAACCATGTTGTAGGTGTCCTGAATATCCTCGCTCAGCGCTTCCTGCAGCAGCTCCTTTGAGATCGCCGCGTCCGTCGTCACGAAGCTCAGCATCGTGCACATATTCGGATGGATCATGCCGGAGCCCTTACACATGCCGCCGACGGTCACGGTCGTTCCGCCCAGCTCCACCTGAACCGCCGCCTCCTTCTTCTTCGTATCCGTGGTCATGATCGCCTTCGCGGAAGCCGTACCGCTCTCCAGGCTGCCGTCCAGCCGCAGGGCCATCTGTTTCACGCCGTTTACGATCCTCTCAATCGGAAGCTGCATCCCGATCACGCCGGTGGAAGCCACCAGCACCGAATCCGCCGGGATCCCCAGGATCTCCGCCGCAGCATCCGCCGTCGCCCGGCAGTAGCCGTAGCCCTCCGCGCCGGTGCAGGCGTTGGCGATGCCTGCGTTGATGACAACCGCCTGAGCCGCCGGGGCGTGGTAAACAATCTCCTGATCCCATTTGACCGGGGCCGCTTTCACAATGTTCGTCGTAAAGGTGCCCGCCGCCGCACATGGCTTCTCGCTGTAGATCATGGCCATGTCCGACCGGTCCTTATATTTGATGCCCGCGGCCGCCGAAGCCGACCGGAAGCCCTTCGCGGCCGTCACGCCGCCCTCTATGTAAGTCAAATCTGCCATATCCGTCCCGTCCTTTCACACTTCTGTTTTATTCCGTACTTTTTTTATCATGCGAACGTTGTCCTGCGCTTTCTATCACGCGCCGTTTATTTCATGCCCTCTATCATGCGCATTTAATTCCGCGCTTTCTGGTCCGCCGCCGTTTCCCGCGGTTCTGAGCCGCCGCGCTTCTCTTTTTCACATGGTTGCTTTACTCTTCTATCCAAATATTTTTTAATCCTGCGGTTCGCCGCCGTGCTTTCCTTTGTCACACGGCTGCCTTACTCTTCTGTCCAAACATTTTTTCTGCGATCCCGCGCCGCCGCGCTTTCCTTTGTCACCCCTGCCGCGGTTCCCCGCGCAGCACCTCTTTCGGCGGCTCGATCTCATTTGCGACCGTATGCTCCGTCAATTCCGACAGCAGCCGGATCTTCGCATTGAGCATCGGCCGCATACAGTTGGGCACATGCTCCTGGTGCGCCCGGTGGATCGCGACGCATTCCTTACAGTTTCCATGATAACGGCAGGCTTTTTGACAGGGGCAGTGGTCCTTATCCCTGTATTCCTCCCGAAACTCCGCCGCAAATTCCTCCTGCAGCCGCAGTCCCTCCCGGCGGTTCCCCTTATGAAACTCCGCCATCGCCTGCAGTTCTTTCGGATTTCCCTCAATGACCATCTTTCCGCCCTCTCAATCCACAAACCGCGTAATGTTTTCCCGCCAGGACCGCCCGGAACCGGATGTACCGGGCCCTCTCAATCCACAAACCGCGTGATATTTTCCTCGTTCAGTACCAGATCGTAGACGTTGACGTCCTCCCGCTCAGTCCAGCCCAGGGAGCGCCAGAACGCGTTGCCGATCTCGTTCCGCTTAAAGGCAATCAGCGTCACCTTGCTGATGCCCTCGGCCTTCAGCGCCTGCACCGCGTAGCGGACCATCTGGTAACCGACGCCGTGCTGGCGGTAGCTTTTCTCCACGCACACATGATAAAAACAGGCCGTCCGCCCGTCGTGGCCGCACATGATCGAGCCGACGATGCGGCCGTTCTGCTCCGCCACCACGCTGGTCGTAGGGTTCCGCCTGATAAAACGCTCCACGCCCTCGCGGGAATCGTCGATGCTTCGGATCCCGAAGCCCTGGATCCCCGTCCACAGCGCGTAAACTTTGTCATAATCTTCCATCGTCATCTCGCGGATGATGATGCTCATGGTCCCTGCCATACTCGATCCTGCCGCTTTCTTTTCTGTCCGTCTCGTTCCGCTCCGTCCGTACGCCTGTCTGCCCGGTCCCCCTGTCACTCCTTACGGGAACATCGGAACCTGCTTAAGTCCCGCGTCTTCCGGCAGTCCGAACAGCAGGTTCATGTTCTGCACAGCCTGTCCCGCCGCGCCTTTGACCAGATTGTCCATGGCTCCCATCATGATAACACGTCCCGTGCGTTTGTCAATCTTAAAATTCACGTCCACGTAATTGCTTCCCTCCACCCAGCGGGTCTGAGGGCACACATCCTTCGGCAGCACGCGGACGAAACGCTCCTTCCCGTAATACCGGTCATAAACCTCCTTCATTTCCTCATAGGAAATATCCCGGGTCAGCTTCGCATAGGCCGTGACCAGGATGCCCCGGTTCATCGGGATCAGATGGGGCGTGAAGCTCAATACGACCGGCCTGCCCGCCGCGTACCCGATCTGCTCCTCGATTTCCGGCGTATGACGGTGGCCTGCCACGCCGTATGCCTTGCAGTTCTCATTGACCTCGCAGAACAGATTGTCCACCTTCGCCCCGCGGCCCGCGCCGGAAACGCCGGACTTGGCGTCAATGATCAATGTGTCCGCATCGATCAGCCCCTCTTTCGCCAGCGGGTAAACGGCCAGCGTGGAGCAGGTAGGATAACAGCCCGGATTGGCGATCAGCCTGGCCGAAGCGATCTCATTGCGGTACAGCTCCGGAAGTCCGTACACGGCCTCCCCGATCAGCTGCGGGGAAGCATGTCTGATCTTATACCATTCCTCGTAAACGCCCACATCCTTGATGCGGAAATCCGCGCTCAGATCGATGACCTTCGCCCGGGAAAGCACATCCTCGCTGACCAGAGACGCGCAGAGTCCCTGGGGCGTGGCGGTGAAGATCACATCTGCCTCTTCCGCCAGCCGGGCCATGTCGTCGTCCCTGCAGATATCGTCTGCAATTTCATACATATTCTGATAAACGGACGCGTAGGGCTGGTCTATATAACTCCTGGAACCGTACCAGATGATCTCCACATCATCCCTCTGTTTCAACAATCTGACCAGCTCGCCGCCGGCATATCCGGTAGAACCGATAATTCCCGCTTTAATCATATTTTCCACTCTTTCTCTTCTTTCCCGAAGCTTCCTCCGGTTCAGACTTCTGCCTGTTCGTTGTTTCCGCATGTCCAGACGCCCGGCCGTTCCTCCTGTCCGATCCGGGAGGACCTTCCCGCCTCCAACCGGGTGTTTTTCTATTATAACGTGTTATCCGCGATTTGAAAAGCGTTACTTTCACAAATATTAATTTATAAAAATGCAATAAATTTGTATATTATGAATTATAAGATGAGGCCGGCAGACGCCGCGGTCAGCGCGCATCCCGGCCCCCTCATTTATTCCTGTTTACGGAGCGACGCGGACGCAAACTCCCGTCCGTCGCTTTTGGGGCGGTTTCCGGACTTCCATGCACCCACCCCGGTTCCCGGACTTCCGTGCGCCGTCCCCCTACCGCATATCCGGATCTTCCCGTTACCAGATAAACAAAGTTTCGTTTCCCGTCAGCTTCAAAAGCGCCTCCAGGAAAAAATAATCTCCATATATGATCGGGAACTCGTGCTTCTCGTCGTGATAAGCCGCCGTGCATTTCTCCAGCAGCGGGTCCTCCTCCGGATTCCAGTTGCAGCTTCGCTCCTCCAGCGCCCGCAGCATCTTAAGCGCCGCGTCCAGATAGACCCGTCCCTGCCGTCCCGCGCGGAGCTTTGCCAGTTCGATCAGCCCGCATGCGGCGATCGCGGCCGCCGTGGCGTCCTCCCATTCCACATCCTCCGGCTGCCGGAAATCCACCGGGATCAGGCCGTTTTCCGGGATATTGGCGATAAAATAATTGGCGATCCGTTCCGCCGTATCCAGATAAGCGGCGTTTTCCGTATGCAGGCAGCTGAGCGTAAAACCATACAGCCCCCAGGCCTGTCCCCTGGTCCAGGAGGAACCCTCTCCATATCCCTGGCCGCCGTAGCTGCGCACCATCCCGCCGTGTTCTATATCAAACTCCACAATGTGGTTGACCGAGCCGTCGCCGCGGACAAAGCTTTTCATGGCCGTATCGGCGTGCAGCTCCGCCGTCTGACGGAACCGGGGATCTCCCGTCTCCTCGCTGGCCCAATAAAGCAGCGGCAGGTTCATCATGCAGTCGATAATGGCCCAGCCGCGGTGGTCGGTCTGGTCCCAGTCGTTCCATGCCCGGATAAACCGCCCGGCGTGGTTAAAGCGCCCCGCCAGATTGGTCGCGGCCAGGATACCCCGGTCCCTCGATCTCCGATTGCCGGTCAGCCGGTAATCCGCCACCGCTGTCGGCAGCCACCGGAAACCGCTGTCATGGTCCATGGCTCCCGGATCCATCAGACAATGATCCAGCCGCTCTTCGGTCCATTCCGCGTTTTTGCGGTACTGTTCTTTGGACTCGCCCGTCAGCGCGTAGAGCTGCCACATGATGCCGCCCCAGAACCCATTGGTCCACCAATAAATATGCTTATCGTCCGACCAGTCGTCATGCACCCCGTCTCTGGCCGTATAGGGAATCTTCCCCGCCGACCGCACGCTTACCTGCGCAAATTTATGCTCCGTCCGCTTCAGCGTCTCCTCTGCCCACCGAAAGCCGTCCGCATCCGGACAGCGCCATGCTGTTCGCTCCATCATTTTCCATCCTCTTTTCTCATTTTTCCGCGGCCGGCACGATCCGGTCCGCCGGTTTGTTCCGTCCGTTTCCTAATTATATATGATTTGCGCCTTCAAGTCAAATACTGCCGGACCATTTCCGCAATTATGACCACGTGAAGTTATATTCATGCAAAATAATTGTATAATATGCAACATCTTTCATTTTCGGCGAAAAACCGGTTGCAATCCGGCAGGAAATGGTATATAGTTAGGAAAGCTCGCACCGGCCGGCTGTTCTCCGGCTTCCGGACAGCGTTCCGGGAAGCGCAGGGGACCCGGGCATTTCCATGCACAATCCGGCGGTCTTGACCGGGCAGATTTGGAAGCGCGCATCGCACAAACTGCCACTTACTTAACAGGAGGATATTGCATTTATGAAAGAGAAAGTCATACTGGCCTATTCCGGCGGCCTGGATACCACCGCCATCATTCCGTGGCTGAAGGAACATTTCGATTACGAGGTCATCTGCTGCTGCATTGACTGCGGGCAGGGCAATGAACTGGACGGCCTGGAGGAGCGGGCCAAACTGTCCGGCGCTTCCAAGCTGTATATTGAAGACCTGGTCG
>CANQUA010000057.1 GCA_947626915.1 uncultured Lachnospiraceae bacterium | reverse complement strand
GCAGCAAAAAAGAACGACCGGATTCACCGAACGCTCTGAGAAGGCTATTTGAGTGAGAAAAAAGCAGGAAGTTCAGAGTTATTTGACAGGAAGAGAAAGTCAGTCGGTTATCATCGATCATAATCTGAACGAATCAAAACCTGCTTAGAGAGCAGGTTTCTGACCGGGCACGTTATGTGTTTTCAGCTGGTATTTTCACAGGAATATATTTTAAATATGGCGTAAGGCCGGAGCGGAGATGCTGTTCCGTTTCGGCGCGGCCGCATGGCCGTATTGGCGCGGGGGATATTCTGCCTGAAATGTTGTTCCATTATATTCCTGGCTCTCCCAGTTCTTCTCAAAAATGAAAAACCACAAGCATTTATGATTGTTGATTCCGCAGAGGAATGTATAAAGGGTCCTGATGTTATCATTTTTGGGATTTGATGAAGAAGAGAAAGAACAAATAAAAATCAAAAGGATTAAGTACAATGACACCTATACTTCAACGGATCGGATCACAGTTCTGCCTGGAAGGCAAGTTTGAATCCTATGAGATTATCAAAAACGGCAATATCAATATGACGTACAAGGTCACGTATCGCAAGTCTGATGGAGCGCTGAAATCATATATTTTTCAGAAGATAAATACCCATGTATTCGAAAATCCTGTTGCGATTATGCGAAATATTGACCTTGTCACAACGCATATCCGGAATAAGTGCGTGGATAGTCCGACGCTACATTTCCATCATACGAAAAACCGGGACAATTATTTTTACGATACGGACGGATCGTTTTGGAGAGTCATGAATTATATTGATTCCGTCACATTTAATAACTGCAGCGATCTTACGGTGGTCCGTAATACGGGGATTGCATTTGGCCGGTTCCAGATGCAGCTTGCGGATTTTGACGGAGCGCGGCTTTCTGAGACAATCCCTGATTTCCATAATACAAAAATGAGAATGGATACACTGTTTGCGGATGCAGTCAAGGATCCGGTGAATCGGGTGAGAGAGGCGCGTGCGGAGCTGGCGTACATTGCGTCTGTCCGGGAAAAAGCGTGTGAGCTTTCTGAGAAGTTTTATCATGGAGAGTTTCCGGTGCGCGTGACGCACAACGATACAAAATGCAATAACATTCTTTTTGATCGTGAGACGAAAGAGCCGTTGATGGTTATCGATCTGGATACAGTGATGCCTGGAATGTCTATGTATGATTTCGGAGATGCCGCGCGGTTTATTGCCAGCACGGCAGAAGAAGATGAGAAGGATCTCAAGAAGGTGTCATTTGATAAAGAAGTGTTCCGGGCGCTTGCGGAGGGCTATATCGGAGAGCTGAAAGGGCATGTAATGGACACAGAGATAACGACTCTTCCGCTGGCAACGTTTTCTATTACAGTAGAACTGGCGTCGCGATTTCTGGATGATTATATCACGGGAGACAGTTATTTTAAAATCGATTATCCAGATCATAATTTGGTGCGTACGCGTTGTCAGCTTCATCTTGCGAAGAGCATAATGGCGCAGTTTGGGGAGCTTTGTGAGACTATAGAGAGGTTGCGGTAAGGCTGGTCAGACGGCGGCATTTCGGGAAGCGTCTGCCAGCCGGTCCGATTTACAATATTACGAAGGAACGAACAAAGGAACAGGATCATGCACAAGAAAAAAGCGCTTCTGATTACGACGGTCAGCGGTTTTGTGCCTCAGTTTGAAATGAACAATGTCAGGCTGCTGCAGGAGATGGGCTATGAGGTGCATTATGCGGCCAATTACCGTACGCCGTCGTATGGAAATGACAATCGCCGTTTGGATGGTACGGGGATTGTTCGGCATCAGATAGATTTTGTCAGGAGTCCTTTTCGACTGGCAAATATAAAGGTATACGGGCAGCTGCTCCGGCTGATGCGTCGGGAACGGTTTGATCTGGTACATTGTCATACGCCTATGGGAAGCGTTATGGCCCGGCTGGCGGCACGTGCCTCGCATACCGGTCCTGTGATTTATACGGCCCACGGGTTTCATTTCTTCCGCGGCGCACCGCTGGTGAATTGGATCTGCTATTACCCGATGGAGCGGTATTTGTCTGGGTATACGGACCAGCTGATCTGCATAAACCGGGAAGATTATATACGGGCGAAGCGGATGCTCCATGCGGGAAGGATCAGTTATGTTCCGGGAGAGGGATTGGATGCTGGCAGGATTGTTGAAATGAGTCCGGAGGAGATTCAGGAGAAGAAAAAGAAGCTGGGGATTCCAAAAGACAGTATAGTATTTTTATCCGTTGGGGAGTTAATAAAACGGAAAAATCATAAAACGGTACTGCAGGCCATCGCGAAGCTTCGAATGCCGGAGATAAAGTACGTAATTTGCGGACAAGGAAAGCTGGATACATACCTTCGGGGTCTGGCGGAGCGGCTGGGCATTTCGGAACAGATTGTTTTTATGGGATATCGGGAGGATATCATGGAAATTTACCCCATAGCGGATGTGTTCCTGTTCCCGTCCCGGCAGGAGGGGCTTCCTATGGCGCTTCTGGAGGCAATGGCGAACGGACTGCCGGTGATCTGCACAGATATACGCGGCAACCGGGATTTGATGGGGAAAGTGCTGAGGCGGGATGGAGTATTGAAATACTGCGCCGGGGGTATCATGGCGGATGCCTGTCAGGCTACGGATGGGTTTGGCCGTGCGATGGAAGAGATGCTGGAAATGAGAGCGTGTTGGAGAAAGTTTGGAGAAATGAATCGGAAAAGAAGCGGTCGGTTTTCGCAGGAAGAGTCGATCCGCCGCATGAGGATAATTTATCAGAGGATGGGAAACAATCGAACAGGCGGCAGATGAAGCTGCCCGACAGCCCCGGCAGAGACACAAAAGCGGTCCTGCCGGGGCATTTTGTTTCTACAGAAAAATTTTACGAATTGAAAAATTCGTGCTTCATTTTTTGTGATTTTGTGGTATGATTAGAAAAGTCCTCTGACGATGCGTCGGACAGAACGGTGAGGAGACGAAAAACGGTATGGAGAAGAAGTGGTTTAACCGTCCGCCGAGGTTTAAAACGAGATTGGGCATGATGATGACGGGCGTGTTTTTTCAGGGATTCTGCCTGTCGCTGCTTCGGCAGTTTGAGTTTGGAACGGATCCTTTCGCGTTGTTTACCACCGGGCTGACCCATTACCTGCCGTTTCGTTTCGGAACCTGCCAGCTGCTTTGTAACCTGATTATGATTGCGGCAGTGTTCGGCATGGATGCCAGTTATGTAGGTTACGGAACCGTCGGCAATATGGTTTTTGTAGGGTATGTTTCGGATCTGTTTTACTGGATCTGGATCACGGTGCTGCCGGCGGGATTTCTGTCCCGGAAGATGGTCGAAGGGCTTCTGATCCTGCCGGTGCTGGCGCTGTTCATACTTGCGGCTGCGGTGTATATGAGCGCCGGTCTGGGTTCGGCGCCCTATGACGCATTGCCGTTCATTCTGGCGGGGCGGCAGCGGAAAGCTCCGTTCAAGGCGGTCCGCATGGGATGGGATATCGCTTTTGCTCTGTGCGGCGTGCTGATGGGCGCGCAGCTGGGAATTGTGACGGTGGTCATGGCCTTTTTCCTGGGGCCGGTGATCGGAGGCGTGCGCAGGAGGATCGAAGAGATGCTTAAGGATTGACCGGCCGCGGGATCTGTGAGGATCGGCGGCGGTCTGTGTTTTTTGGAAGGTTTAAGGGGCGTGTGAGTATGCAATTAGTGGAACTGCTGGAGAGGCTGAATCCGGAGACAGAGGTGATCCTGGCTCTGTCGATCATTTTGTTTGCAGGATTTATCATGACGAGACTGACGAATACACTGAATATGCCGAAAGTCAGCGGGTATATTCTGGCGGGTATCTTGATCGGCCCGTATTGTTTGAATCTGATACCGGGACATATGATCGAGGATATGGGATTCATCAGCGATGTAGCGCTGGCGTTTATCGCATTCGGAGTCGGGAAATTTTTTAAGAAAGAAGTGCTGATGCGAACCGGGAAGCGGATTATTGTGATCACGGTAAGCGAGGCGCTGATGGCCGGCGTGCTGGTGACGCTGATCCTGAAAGCGGTGTTTAAGCTGGATTGGGGGTTCGCCCTGATCCTGGGCGCGATCGCCACGGCCACGGCGCCGGCCAGCACGATGATGACGATCAACCAGTACAAGGCGAAGGGCGAGTTCGTCAATACGCTGCTGCAGATCGTGGCGCTGGACGATGTCGTCTGTCTTCTGGCATTCAGCGTTGTGTCGGCGGTGATCAATGGACTGGATTCGGGGGAATTGTCGGCAAACGACGTATTGATCCCGGTTTTCTATAATATCCTGACGATCGGTCTGGGGGTCTTCTGCGGATATTTCCTGAGCCGTTTGCTGGTCCCGACCCGCAGCCGCGATAACCGGCTGATCCTGGCGATCGCGATGCTGATGGGGCTGACGGGGATCTGCTCGGTCATGGACATTTCTCCGCTGCTTTCGTGCATGGTATTCGGAGCGGTCTACATCAATCTGACCATGGACAAAAAATTGTTCCGGCAGATCAATAACTTTACGCCGCCGGTTATGTCCATGTTTTTCGTGGTGTCCGGGATGAATCTGGACATAAGCGCGCTGACCACCGTAGGGGCAATCGGCGTTTCTTATTTTGTGATCCGTATTATCGGCAAGTATCTGGGAACGTATCTGAGCTGTATGGCGATGGGCACCAGCCGTGAGATCCGTAATTATATGGGATTTGCGCTGATCCCCCAGGCCGGCGTGGCGATCGGTCTGGCTTTTCTGGGCCAGAGGATCCTGCCGGAGGCCACCGGCAATCTGATGCTGACGATTATTTTGTCGTCCTCGGTGCTGTATGAGATGGTAGGTCCCGTCAGCGCCAAGGCCGCGCTGTTTTTGTCGGGAAGCATACCGGGAGGAAAGGTGCATCCGGCGGTGGTCGAGACGGAGGACGGACGGCTGAAGGAAGCCGGGCCGGAGGATTGCGCAGCCGGAGAGACGGAAGAAGAACCGCCTGCGGACAGCCGGAGCGCGGAAGCCGGGGAGAATGAGTCTGCGGAGGGAGAGACCGGGGAAGAATTCCTGACGGAAAGCGGGACGGAATCAGAGGGGCTGACGGAGGAAGAGGAAGAAAGCGGACCGGAGGAGCCGGAAGAGGAGGCCGAAGGGAATCTTATGACCGGCGCGGACGAAAATGGGGCCGCTGGGGAGGACGCGGCGCCGGAGGCGCCGGAGGATACGGCGGAGCCGGGCGGACCGGAGCAGAAGCCGGTCGGCAAAGCGGCGGCAGACGGAAGGAAAGGAAAGAATGAAAAACCGGATGCGGCCGGGGCGAAGAATCCCTCAGCCCACGGCGGCAAGAAAAAGTCTCTTAAGCCGGCAAAGCCTGCGGCGGACCCGGAGGAGGAATTGACGACCGGCCTGCCGGAGCTTCATGAGTACAATAAGGGCGTCGACGAGCGGGACGATTACGATGTGGAGAAAGTGGTAAAGGCTCCGAAAACGAAGAAGAAGAAAAAGAAAAAATAGGATATACATTATTAAGGAAAATAAACAATAAGAGAACGCCTGCCCCGGATGGAATAACCGTCCCAGGGGCAGGCGTTTGACGTAATGGCATTGTTTAAACCGCACAGATATGGTTAGGTTATGGCTAGATTAAGGGTTTATCCCGCAGGTTACTGTGGGGAACCGGTCTTTTTTTCAAACAGGTTCGCGTAGATTTCTTCGCTCAAAGCGTCTACATAGGACGGCTCCGGCAGATCGTGGTGGGTAATCAGGTAATCCTGGATCAGCTGGAAGCGTTTCAGGCTCAGTTCCTCGTCGGTCAGCCCTTCGCGGCCGGTGATTGCGGTGTCGATGTCGTCAGCCGTGTAGTGCCCGGAGAACCATTCGATCAGTTCCCGGGTCCGGTCTTTTTCGCGGCTGATCTCCGGGGCCAGTTTTTTCGCCTCACAGCTGGTATTGAACCAGATGAGGAGGGATGCGAGGCCCATGACGGTGAGCATGACCCGGAAGATCGTTCCGGAGACCGAGGCCATGGGGATCGGAAGAACGCCGGTCCAGGCCAGTACGGACACGACGAGAAGCGCGCCGCCTACGATCAGGAACGCGGAGGCGGAGGATTTCAGATCGTCGTATTTCTGGGACTTGTCCACATAGACATGGGAGGCTTCCGGCGCGGGCTTAGCGCGGCTCTGGCGCAGGACCTCTGCCTGGATAGCCTGGAGTTCTTCCTCGCTGACTTCCGTTTCAGCCGGGGAGATTCCTTCCGCGGCTGTGTCCGGGCTTTCTTCGGGGGCCGGTCCGGCGTCCGGCGCCTCTTCGGGTTCGGACGGTTCTTCGCCGGAAGGCTCCTGCAGACTTTTCAGATATTCTTCGTACATGGCTTTCTCACGGGCCCTGTTTTTGGCCTGTTCTTCGGCTTTCATGGCCCTGGCGGCTGCTTCGGATTCGACGAGCGGGCCGCCGCAGTCGGTGCAGACGGTGATTCCCTCTATAAATTCCATATCGCATTTGGGACAGTATGGCATGATCGGTTCTCCTTTGCGGTTTGTATTGTAATTGTAAACGTGCCGGAGACAGGTCCGGCAGCTGTGCCTGATTCGCTACGGGATTATTATACGCCAGAATCGGGGTTTCGTCTATATATTTGGCTGGATTTCTCCGTAAAACCTTTTTCTGCGGGAGGCGCGGGAATGGCGCGGGCATGCAGAATGCGGGCGGACGCCGTAAACGGCGATGCGGCGCGCGGTCAGGAGACCTGCCCCGGGTTTTGGCTGCGTGCCGGGCAGACGGGGCGGGGGACGGTAAAAATTACGGCGGGTATGGATTTGTCGTTGCGCCGGACCCGGATGTGTGATAAGATAAAATCCAGGTCATTTCAGATTGGGCGGCCGTGTTTCAGCAGCGGTCGGAGATGGCCCTGCCGGGATACGCAGAGGAGGATTATGGAAAGATGAAGAAAAAAAGAGCGGTTGTCTGGGAGCTGGTGTTCGTAGGGGTGCTGCTGGCGTTTATCGGGTACTCTTTTTTCGTTTTTACCCGCGATAACCGCCGCCGTATTCTTCAGCAGAACGACAGTTTTATTGAGGCGGCGACCAGCCAGATGGCGGCGCAGGTGAACGACCTGGTCGGGACCTCTCTGAGCAACGCGGAGCTGCTGGCCAGCCTTTACGGCACGATCATTACGGAACCGGAGGTGAGCGCGGAGCTTCTGCAGGATATGGCCGCGCGTTCCCCGTTTGATTATATCGAATTTATTTCGGCGGACGGCATCGACCTGACGGCGGACGGGCGGACGGCGGATCTGTCGGACCGGGAGTATTTCCAGCTGGGCATGCAGGGAAAAAGCGGAAAATGCGTGGTTTACAATTCCCGCATTACCAATGAAACGCTGCTGATCTTCTATACGCCGTTTTATTACGAAGACAGGATCATCGGCGTACTCAGCTGCATTTACCGGGGAGATACAGTCGACGGCGTGCTGGGTTCGCGTTATTTCGGCGTTCAGGGCAGCACGTATCTGCTGGAGCGCAGCGGCCGCGTGATCCTTTCCGTGGGGGACGACAATCCCCCGGAGAATCTGACGGAGTCCATGCTGCAGTCCGGCCGGCTTTCTCCGGAAGACTGGCAGAAGCTGACGGATACCCTGAACGGCAGCAACGATATTGATTATAACAGCTTTAATTATTATGGAGAGAACGGCGCGGGCAACGCCTATGTGAAGGTGCTGGAGGATAAAGAGTGGGTGCTGGTGCAGAATCTCCCGTCTGTGGTAAGCCGGTCGATGACGGACAGCGCCAATTCTGCCGGGATTGCGCTGGAACTGAAACTGGCCGCGGCGTTTCTGGCGTATCTGCTTTTCCTGGTGCTGAAAAACCGGGCGCAGCAGAAGAAACTGGTTTCGGAAAAGCAGGAGATGTCCCGGATCGTGGACGCGGTGACGCAGCTGTTTTCGCGTTTCGCCCTGGTGGATTTCCGAAACGGCACCTATCAGTATCTGGAAAACAAAAAGTGCGGCGTGGCGGAGCAGGGGATTTATGAAGATTTGATCCGCTATCTGGATGCCAGATATCTGACGGACGACGGCAATGGGACGCCCATGAGTACGGTCATTTCCGAGGAATATGTGCGGGAGCACCTGACGGAGGGGGTGCCGTATCTCCAGTTTGAGTATCAGATCGAAATGGACGGGCGCCGTTGGGAGAATATTTCCGTCCTGTGCCTGGACCGGCGGGAGGGGCGGCCGGAACATGTGCTGTTTGCGATCCAGGATGTGACCGCTTTGAAGGAGCGGGAAATGGAGATCCGCACGGCGCTGAAAAATGCGTCCGAGGCGGCGGAGGCGGCCAATCGGGCGAAGTCGGATTTCCTGGCCCGGATGTCCCACGATATCCGCACCCCCATGAACGCGATCATGGGCATGACGGCCGTAGCCGCCATGCATATGGACGATCCGGAGCGGCTGACTGACTGCCTGAATAAGATCACGATCTCCAGCCGCCACCTGCTGGCTCTTATCAATGACGTGCTGGATATGTCCAAGATCGAGAGCGGCAAGGTCACGCTCTCCGAGGAACCGTTCGGCATGGCGGATCTGGTGGACAGCGTGGTGACGATTATCAAGGGCCAGATATCCGGCAAGCGCCAGCAGTTAAAGGTCCATATCGAGCATATCGATCACGAGGATGTGATCGGGGATACGCTGCGGCTGCGGCAGATTTTCGTGAATATTCTGGGCAATGCCGTAAAATTCACGCCGGAAGGCGGCACGATCACGTTTTCAATCCGGGAGCGCCCGTCCCGCATTCACGGCATGGGCTGTTATGAGTTCGTCTGCGAGGATACGGGCATCGGGATGGACGAGGAATTCCTCAAGACCATTTTCGATCCGTTTACGCGGTCCCGCGATTCCGTGAACCAGAAAATCGAAGGAACCGGGCTGGGCATGTCGATCACGCGGAATATCGTGCGGATGATGGACGGAGATATCCGGGTAGAGAGCCAGCCGGGAGCGGGCTCCAAATTTACCGTCGAGGTGCATCTGCGTCTCCAGGAACCGGAGGAAGAGGATGTAGAGGGCCTGCGGGATCTGCGGATCCTGGTGGCGGACGACGACGAGGATTCCTGCGTGGGAACCTGCGAGATCCTGGAGAGCATCGGAATGAAAGCCCGGTGGGTGTCCGACGGGGACGCCGCCGTCCGGGCCGTGCAGGAGGCCTGCGACGCGGGGGACAATTTTGCGGCCGTGATCCTGGACTGGAAAATGCCCGGGAAAGACGGAGTGGACACGGCCCGGGAGATCCGCCGTCTGGTCGGAGAGGGGATGCCGATCATCATCCTCTCCGCATACGATTGGACGGAAGTGGAGGCCCAGGCCAGGGACGCGGGGATCCAGGCGTTCATCGAGAAGCCGCTGTTCCGCTCCCGGCTGGTCTATGCGCTGAAATCCGTGCTGGAGCTGGATGAGAAGCAGGTGACGCTGGAGACGGACCAGCTGGAGCAGGCGGATCACGCCGGCAAGCGGGTGCTTCTGGTGGAGGACAACGAACTGAACCGGGAGATCGCGCAGGAGCTGCTCAGCTGTATCGGCGTGGAAGTGGAACAGGCGGAGGACGGCCAGGCGGCAGTGGACAAAGTGGCTGAAAGTCAGGAAGGGACCTATGATCTGATCTTTATGGATATTCAGATGCCGGTGATGAACGGCTATGAGGCCGCACGGCGTATCCGCGCCATGGACCGCGCCGACGCCAGGACCGTGCCGATCATTGCCATGACGGCCAACGCTTTTGCCGATGATATCCGCGAGGCCCACGAGGCGGGGATGAACGATCATGTGGCGAAGCCGGTGGAGGTATCAAAGCTGATGGAGGTTCTGGACCGCTGGCTGTGAGCGCCGGGAAGGCTGCGATGGGAAAGTCCCGGAAAAAAGCTTCCTTTTCCTTATAAAATGAGTTAGAATAGGAAGGCGGGAAGGAATAAAAGAGGAGAGTCTATCAGAATGAAAGTAGCGGTGATGACAGACAGCAACAGCGGCATTACGCAGGCGCAGGCGAAAGAACTGGGGATCTATGTGCTTCCGATGCCGTTTATGATCGACGGGAAAGAGTATTTTGAGGATATCAATCTGACGCAGCGGGAGTTTTACGAGAAGCTGAAGAATGACAGCGACATTTCCACGTCCCAGCCTACGCCGGAGGCGGTCACGGGGCTTTGGGATACATTGCTGAAAGAATACGATCAGGTCGTTCACATCCCCATGTCCAGCGGTCTCAGCAGTTCCTGCGCGACGGCCATGATGCTGGCGGAGGATTACGGGGGACGGGTGCAGGTAGTGAACAACCAGCGTATTTCTGCGACGCAGCGCCAGTCCGCCCTGGATGCGCTGGCATTGGCGGAAAAAGGTATGGACGCGGAGCAGATCAGGGAAATCCTGATGGAGACGAAGTTCGATTCCACGATCTATATCATGCTGGATACGCTGAAATATCTGAAAAAGGGCGGGCGCATCACGCCGGCCGCCGCGGCGCTGGGGACGTTTCTCAAACTGAAGCCGGTGCTGACGATCCAGGGGGAGAAGCTGGACGCCTATTCCAAAGCCAGGACCATCAAACAGGCCAAAAACACCATGATCACGGCGGTGGCCCATGATATGGCGGAGCGGTTCGGCGATACCACGGGAGCGAAAACGCGTCTTTGCGTGGTACATACGGAGAATCTGGAGGCGGCGAAAGAGTTTCGGGAGGAGCTGCGGGTGCAGTTTCCGGAGACGGGAGATATCTACATAGACTGCCTGTCCTTAAGCGTAAGCTGCCATATTGGTCCCGGATGTCTGGCGGTTACGGCGGAGAAAATCCTGGATCAGGCGAGGCGGTAAAACAAGGGGGACGATTTTGACATTACAATTTTGGAAAAGCGAAAAATTCGGTCAGCGTGCGGTCAGCATGCGGGCGCCGCTGTTTCTGCTGTTTCTGGTGATCGGACTGCTGCCTATGATCATACAGAGGTTTGTGATGAACCGTTCTTACCGGCAGACGCAGATCGACGGCAGGGTCATAGAGGTGCAGAACCAGTGCCTGATCACCAGCGACCGCCTGACGAGGGCGGAGTATCTGACCTCGCCCGGCAGGGACGCGCTGCTGAACAGGGAGCTGGATACGATCGCGGATATTTTTAACGGCAGGATCGTGATTGTGGATCAGAACTTCCGGATTGTCAAGGACACTTTTAAGCTGGCCGAGGGGAAGATCAATGTGTCGGAGCCGGTGCTGCGGTGTTTCCAGGGAGAGAACAGCATGCTCCGGGAGGATGAGAAGCAGTATTTCGCGGTGACGGCGCCGATCTATGATAATTCTGCGGACAGGAACATCGTGGGCGTGCTTCTGACCATCGCCTCCACGGAGAATATCCTGTCCAATGCAGACAGTGTCGAGGAAAAAGCAAGATTCTTCACGCTTGTGGTATTCCTGGTGCTGATGATCGGGGGATGGTTCCTGGCTTCGCTGCTGGTGCGGCCGTTCAATCATCTGCAGGCGTCCCTGGACCGCATGGCGGACGGGAGCATGGGCGAGAATATTTCGGAGAATACCTACCGGGAGACGAAGAAAATTTCCGAGGCGATTCAGAAGACCAAGACGAAGCTGCAGACCATCGATCAGTCCAGGGAGGAATTTGTGGCCAATGTGTCCCACGAGCTGAAAACGCCGATTACCTCGATCCGGGTACTGGCGGATTCGCTGATGAGCATGGAGGGGGCGCCGGTGGAGCTGTACCGGGAGTTTATGTCGGATATTTCCGATGAGATCGACCGGGAAAGCAAGATCGTGGACGATCTGCTGTCCATGGTAAAGATGGACCAGTCGGTGGCGGAGCTGAATGTGGGCCAGGTGGATATCAACGCCCTGGTGCAGCAGATCCTGAAACGTCTGAGCCCCATTGCCGACAAGCGGAATGTGGAACTGATTTACGAGAGCATCCGGGAAGTGAAGGCGGATGTGGATGAGACGAAGCTTTCCCTGGCTATCAGCAATCTGGTGGAAAACGCGATCAAGTATAATGTGGACAACGGCTGGGTGCGGGTGACGCTGGACGCGGATCATAAATATTTTTATATCCGGGTGGCAGATTCCGGCATCGGTATCCCGGAAGACAAGCAGGAGCACGTATTCGAGCGCTTTTACCGGGTGGATAAGGCCAGATCCAGGGAGACCGGAGGCACGGGGCTGGGGCTGGCGATCACGAAGAATGTGGTTCTGATGCATTACGGCGCGATCCGGCTGCTGAGCAAAGAGGGGGAGGGATCCACCTTTACGGTGCGGATTCCTTTAACCTATATATACTAGGGAGGCAGGTTATGAGATACAGGGTTACGATCTTTGCGCTGCTGTTCCTGGTGGGTGTCTGGGCTGTGTCAGGCTGCGGCGCGAAGGAACCTGAGCAGGAGGAAATGGCGGCAGTTTACCGCATTTATTATCTGAATAAATCCTGGACGGGACTTTCGTCCCAGGAATACAGGACGAATACGGTGATCGGCAGCGAGGTTATAGAGGAACTGATGGAGCAGTTTATGACCGCTCCCAACGATGTGGAAAATCATGCGGCTCTGTCCGGTAAAGTAGGTTATCAAGGTTACAGACAGGAACAGAACGTATTGTATCTGTACTTTGACGCGGGCTACAACGACCGGACCAATATGGGGCCTACGCGGGAGATCCTGTGCCGGGCCGCGCTGACCAAGACCATGACGCAGATCGATGGGATCGACTATATTTCCATCTACGTGGCGGACCAGCCGCTGGTGAATCAGGACGGGCAGCCTGTGGGACGGATGGCGGACTCGGATTTTATCGAGAGTATCAGCGATGTCAATACGTTCGAACGGAGCCAGCTGCTTCTGTTCTTCGCCGATGAGACAGGCGGGGAGTTGGTGCCGGAGGAGCGGGAGGTGGTACACAGCATTAATTCCTCGATGGAGCGCCTGATCGTGGAGGAGCTGATCAAGGGGCCCCAGACGGAAGGAAGATTTGCGACGATCCCGTCCGATACCAAGCTTTTGAACGTATCGGTCAATGAAAATGTATGTTATATTAATTTTGACAGCACATTTGTAAGCAGTCTGCTGGAGGTGAAAGAATACATACCGATCTATTCGATTGTCAATTCCCTGTGCGAATTGTCGACGGTGAACCGGGTGCAGATCATGATCAACGGTTCGTCGGATGTGATGTTTCGGGATGTGATCTCGCTGAACGAGCAGTTTGAGAGAAATCTGGAGATAGGAGGAACAGAAGAATAGGATTGAAACGGCCACTGGTATATGCAGCAGGAGGATTCGTACTTGGAGAGGTATGGTTGTTGCTGCCCGTGGAGCTTCAGGCAGTGATTCCGATCGTAAGCATGATCGGGGTCTTTGTCTGGTGGAAAGATCAGAAACGAAAAGGGAATGCAAAAGCAAGCGGCAGCGGCCTCATCTGGTGGGTCCTGCCGCTTTTTCTTTCTGCGGCAGCGGGGTCCGCGCGTCTTTCCTGGGACCGGGCGCAGTCGGCAGAGTATGAGAAAACGGCCGCGCTGACAGCGGGAACGGAGGTGCGCGCGGCGGGAATATTGAAAGATATCCGGCCCGGAAATGGAACCACCTATGAGGCGGTGCTGGAAGTGGCGGAGACGGAGCTGTATGAGGAAGTACAGGCACCGCCGGAAGGGACCGGCGGGGAGACGCGGCAGGGGACGCCTGTATCAGACGGCGGGGAAAATAAGAGCCCCGGAGGTGCGGGGCGGGAAGAGAAGGCGGCGCGGCGTCTGGACTACGGCGGGACGATACTGGTTTATCTGGATGAGGCGCCGGAAGAAGGCACGCTGCGTATCGGGATGCGGGTTTCGGCCCGGGGGAAGCTGGAGCGGATGAGCCAGGCCAGAAATCCGGGAGAATTTGATTATAAGAGCTATTATCACAGCCTGGGCGTCGAGGGGCGTATGTTTGGAGAGGAGCTGCGGATTGAAGACGCGGCCTGTTCTCCGTATCTGGATGGAATCTTTCGGCTGAAGCGCCGCGCGGAGAGAATCCTGTCAGAAATCTGCGGGCCCGATGATCAGGGCGTTTTCCAGGCGGTGGTATTAGGAGACAAGACCGGGCTGCCGGAACGGGTGCGGGAGCTTTATCAGAAAAACGGCATTTCCCATTTATTGGCGGTCAGCGGCCTCCATGTCTCTCTGATCGGACTGGGATTTTACCGGTTGCTGCGAAAAGGAGGGCTGGGCTTCGGCTGGTCCGGCGCGCTGGCGGCGGCGCTGACGGTCAGCTATGGCATCCTGACCGGCGGTTCGGCCAGTGTGGTCCGGGCGGTTGTGATGATCTGCTTCCATCTTCTGGCGGATAAGCTGGGACGAACCTACGATCTGCTCTCGGCGCTTGCGGCGGCAGCCGTGCTTTTGCTCTGGCAGTCTCCGACGCTGCTCTGGCAGGCGGGTTTTCAGCTGTCTTTTGGGGCGGTGCTGGCCATCGGCATGGCGTGCCCGGTGATAGAAAAATGGATAGCGCCGTCAGGCGGATTCGGGCAGACGCTGGCGACAGGGCTGATGATCCAGGCGGTAACCTTTCCTGTGATCGTATATCATTATTTTGAGTATCCGGTTTACGGGACGATACTGAATCTTGTGGTGATCCCGCTGATGGGGTATGTGCTGCTGTCGGGACTGACCGGGATTTTCTGCGGTGCGGTCTGGCTGCCGTTGGGCCGCTTTGCAGTCGGGACGGGACATTACATTCTGGTTTTATATGAGAAGCTGTGCCGGGTGTTTGAGCAGATGCCCGGGGCGGTACAGATCGTGGGGCGGCCGAAATATCGGCAGCTCCTGGCCTATGCGGCGCTGTGGTGTGTATTTCTGGCCTGGGCGAAACGGAGCGCGGCCGGGAAAGAAGCGGAAAAAGAGCGGGGCGGCAGCGGGAAAGAGAGCGGACCGGAAGCGCGGGGCGGTGAGCTGGGCCGGGCGGTACGGCAAGCTGCGGCGCATTTTGCGGGGGAGAGTGACCGGAGGCCAGCGGCGGTCCCGGGGAATCGTCAGTCGGCAGCGTTTCGGAGAGCAGGCTCTGCGCCGCAGCCTGGGCCAGTTCCTCCGGCAGACGGAAGCATGCGGAATTGGGAATCGGAGGACCAACGGCGCACTGCTGCAGCCGGAACCGGTGGGTGGTCCGGTCTGTTCGCCTGTATGCGCTGGCTGGTGTTGAGCGTCATGCTTCTCACTGGGTTCCTGTTATTGAAACCTCTGCCCGTATCAGGGCTTCGGGCTACCTTCCTGGATGTGGGGCAGGGGGACGGGATCTGCCTGGAAAGCGGGAACCTGACGATCCTGGTGGACGGCGGCAGCACTGACCGGAAGGAGCTGGGCAGCCAGGTGCTGGAACCGTTTCTGAAATACAGCGGGATTCAGGAGGTGGACTACGCGGTTATCAGTCACGGGGACGAGGATCATATTTCCGGTATCCGGGAGATCCTGGAAAATGGGGAGTTCCCTGTTCGGGAGCTGGTCCTGCCGGTGCTGGGACAGGGAGACGATAAATATGAAGAACTGGTGCGTCTGGCGGAAGGGGCAGGAACGCGGGTGCGCTGGATGGAGGCCGGAGACGAGATCACGGCGGAGGGAATCATGACGGAGGCGGCAGGAAGCGCGAAAAACGGCCGGTCGGACAGGGACGGTCCGGAAACGGGGAAGGACGGGACGGAAAGTCCGGAAAAAGGCAGGATGGAAAATGCGGGGGAAAGCGGTGATGAAACTGAGAATGCGCCTTTGCGCCTGCGTCCGGCCGCAGGATTCCGCCTCCGCTGCCTTTACGCAGGCGATGCGCGTTACCGGCAGGAGACCAACGACCATTCGCTGCTTTTGGAAGTAACCTGCGGGAACGCCGGGATTTTGCTGACCGGAGACATAGGAGAGGACGGTGAAAAAAGATGGCTGGGGGAAGCACAGTCGGCGGGGGCGCTGTCCGGTCCGATCCAGGTGCTGAAAGCGGCGCATCACGGTTCCAATTATTCCAGCTGTCCGGAGTTTTTGGATTATGTAAAGCCCCGGTGGGCGGTAATTTCCTGCGGCGAGGGGAACCGTTACGGACATCCGGGCGGGGAGACGATGAAGCGTCTGGAAGAAAGAAACGTCGCCTGTTTCCTGACGATGGAACGCGGCGCAGTGATTCTGGCCACGGATGGAGAGCGTATCCGGGCGGAAACCATGCTGCCGCCCTGACGCGCTTTCCGGCCCCAATCTTTTTAAGAAATTCCTTGCATTTTCAAGGGATTTCCTATATACTGTTACTTGCTGTGAAGCCCGGGACGACTGTGAAGGGACAGCGAGGAACGCCGGGACCGGCAGAATAGAGTACCAGCAAGGAGGAAATATACATGGTAAGAGCGATTGTAGGAGCTAACTGGGGGGATGAAGGGAAAGGCAAGATCACAGATATGCTGGCGAAAGAGTCGGATATCGTCATTCGTTTCCAGGGAGGCAGCAATGCAGGCCATACGATCATCAATGAATATGGCAAGTTTGCTCTTCATCTGCTCCCGTCCGGCGTTTTTTACGGTCATACGACGAGCATCATCGGCAACGGAGTGGCGCTGAATATTCCGTATCTGATCGGTGAGCTTCAGTCTCTGACGGACCGGGGCGTACCGAAGCCGAAGATCCTGGTTTCCGATCGGGCGCAGATCCTGATGCCTTATCATGTTTTATTTGATACGTACGAGGAAGCGCGTTTGGCCGGCAAATCGTTCGGCTCCACAAAATCCGGCATCGCGCCGTTCTATTCGGATAAATATGCGAAGATCGGTTTTCAGGTCAGCGAGCTGTTCGATGAGGAGACGCTGAAAGAGAAAGTGCAGCGTGTCTGCGAACTGAAGAACGTGATGCTGGAACATCTCTATCATCAGCCGCTCCTGGACCCGGCAGAGCTGTTGGAGACGCTTCATGGCTATCGTGAAATGATCGCTCCTTATGTATGCGATGTATCCGCGTATCTTCATCAGGCCCTGAAGGAGGGGAAGAATATCCTGCTGGAGGGCCAGCTGGGTTCCCTGAAGGATCCGGATCACGGCATTTACCCGATGGTGACGTCCTCTTCCACGCTGGCGGCCTATGGCGCGATCGGCGCGGGGATCCCGCCTTATGAGATTCAGAATATTACCGCGGTGGTGAAGGCTTATTCCAGCGCCGTGGGTGCGGGCGCGTTTGTCAGTGAGATTTTCGGCGATGAGGCGGAGGAACTGCGGCATCGCGGCGGCGACGGCGGCGAGTACGGAGCGACCACGGGGCGGCCCAGGCGGATGGGATGGTTCGATGCGGTGGCGGCGCGCTACGGATGCCGGATCCAGGGCGCAACGGAAGCGGTGCTGACGGTGCTGGACGTTTTGGGCTATCTGGATGAACTGCCGGTCTGCGTAGGTTACGAGATCGACGGGCAGGTTACAAAGGATTTCCCGACGACGGTGCAGCTGGAGAAGGCGAAGCCGGTGTACGTGAAGCTTCCGGGGTGGAAATGCGAGATCCGCGGCATCCGGAAGTACGAGGATCTGCCGGAGAACTGCCGCAATTATGTGGAGTTCATCGAGAAAGAGATCGGCACGCCGATCACGATGGTGTCCAACGGACCGGGCCGGGACGAGATCATTTACCGGAAATAATACGCGCCCCTATATGCGGGAACGGTGAGAATGCGGTCCGACAGAAAGGAATTCCGGCAGAAGCGCTTCGTTCTGACAGGAGAGTCCGGAAAAACGAATAGAGCCCAAAACCGGTTTCGATGCGGGATTCCTTATGAACCGGGCAAACTGACAGAAAAGCCCGGAAAAAAACGAATAGACCCCCAAACAGTACGCCGCCGGCCATGAGACAGAGGACGTTCGGGACAGAGCAGCAGGACGAACTAGCTGGATGTCCGGAAATCCTCCCGTCCGGGCCGGCGGCGTTTGACAGATTACTTTTAATTTTTCAGGTTTCTTTTGGTCCGTTTCTGCCTGCCAGGATTATTCCTCTGCGTTTCCCTGCCCGTTGAGCACTTCCGTGATCCTTTCAATCATCTCGTCCTCCTTCAGGCGGAACTTGATCTCTACGCGCCTGGATGCGGCCATGTTCACCTGCCCCGGCGCTTCATAAACGGGATCGCTGTAGGACCTGCCGTTTACCGTGAGCAGCTTCTGGAGCTGGTCGATCTGGTCCTGGGATAATCCGTTGTCGGGATCCATGCAGAACTTCGCGACAGAATCCGCCCTGTTGAAAGAAAGCAGCATATTGCTGTTATAGCCGCCGTCCGTGTCCGTATGTCCCTCGATAATAATCTCCGCAATGTACGGGAGATAATTGTCCTGAAGCAGTACGCCCAGATACATGGGAATGATCTCGCGCAGGGTGCTTTGGATATCGTCCGTCAGTTCCGCGCTGTTGTATTCAAACAGCACATCCGATGAAAAGGTGATGGAACCCGTCTGCGGATCTACCGTCATGGAAGAATTGGTAAAACGGCTCTGAAGCTCTCCGATGATATCCGTCCTGACCCCCACAATATCCTGGAGCTCGCTTCTGGTATCCGCCAGTTCCTGCTGCGCGGTCTCGATCTGCTGCTGGGCCGCCGCGATCTGCCTCTCTGCCTCCTCAATCTGCTGCTGGGCCGTGCTGATCTGCCGGTGCGCGCTGTCCAGTTCCTCCTGCGTCAGCGCCGCCTGTTCGTACGCCGTCTGCAGCTCCGCCAGCGAATCGGCCAGCTCCTTGTTGGACGCCTCGATTTCTTCCCGGTAACGGTCCAGATCCTTCCTGGCCAGTTCCAGTTCCTGTTTCGCCGTATTCAGCTCCGTCTGCGTGCGTTCCAGATCCATCGTCTTCTGCCGGTAGATCGCCAGCGTGATCGCTATGATCAGTATGAAGACCAGGGTCAGGGCAGACATCATATCCGAAAAGGACTGCCAGAAGGTGGGTTCTTCAAAGACAGCCCGTCTTCTTCTGTTATTATTCATAAGTCTTCCTCATCTGATTGAACGTGTATAACTGGTTGGTGATCTCGTCGTTCAGGAAATTCGACATGCCTTCCAGCTGTTTCTCCTGTTCTTCCAGCTTATTCGCCAGTTCCTCCTGACGCTGGAGGAACTGGCCTATGCTGCGCAGCATATCCCGGTTGACCTCCTGAAGCTGCCTTATAATGACTTCCATGTCCTGAAACGCCCTGGTGCTCTGCTCCTGGGTCTTTCCGGTATAGTTCAAAGCCCTGCCGAGCTTCTCGAAATCCGCTCCCAGCGTCTGCGTCATTTGTTCCGTAAACTGCCGGACGATCATATCCACGCCTTTGACCTGTTCTGTCGCCGCCCCCCGCATCAGCTCCTGGATGGCTTTCATGGAATTTGCCATATTTGCCTGATAGATCAGCATGGCCCGCCCGTTTTCATCCGAGAGATTCATGCCGGGCGCCGCGTATTCCTTGAAAAGCATCATGAATTTGTCCAGCTTTTCGTAAGCGTCCGCCATAATGCTCCGGTAAATGAAATTGAACACCAGGGAAAAGAAGATGCCGTAAACGGACGTATGGAACGCCACCTTCATGCCGTCCAGAAGCGGCCCCACATTATCGGAGATCGTATAAATGTCGTTTCCGTTGAAGGAAGCAAGCCCCATGGAAAGCCCGAGGAACGTGCCCAGGATTCCAAGTCCCGTCAGGGTACCGGCGATAGCGGAATTATAATGAGTGGAAGCGACCCGGTCCAGCAGGTCTTCGTTTATGTACTCCTCCAGGTCGCAGGACTCGGAATACCCTTTTTTCGTACGCCGCATCGCCAGGCGCTTCTGATATTTTTCAAACGCTTCGTCCAGCACAGGATTGTGAAAAACTTCTTTCCGATCCACGTAAAGCGCCCACAGAGAATCTCCCTTCTCCTGCTGCTCTTTCCGGAGCCGGTCCGCGGCTTTTACCAGCGCGTCGCTGCAGCGGTTCAGCCGTACAAAGCAGACCGTCGAGATCGCGAACAGGATGCCGATGACCACCAGAAATCCCACATTGATGATCAGGTTGCTGGGCGACGTCACCGTGCCCGTAAACGCTCCGTTGATATACAGGATAAATCCCAATACCAATACATATAGCGGAAATAACAATAAATACAGCTTATTCCTCAATTTATATACCTCCTCCTTCGTAATGTCCGCAGGCGCGGAAAACAGCGGCGCAAAGCGGCGTGAATGTTCCGCGCGGTAATTTTATTTTACCATAGAAGTATCCCGGCCTCAATAGACTTAAAGAAATCTTTTGACTTTTGACTCATTTATTACGAATTCATTACTCATTAAGGCGCATTTCATCGGCAGTTTGACTTTGCTATGCGCCTTTGGCAGTCTTATGACAGCGCTGCTTGCCTTGCTTCCAAAAGAGTTAGGAAAAGCGCTGTGTAAAATGGAATGTGCGGGACGATTTGAATACAGAGAAATGACTTATTATATTTTCAGATTCGAAAAGAGCCTGCTTGGGAAATGGCTTCTTGGAGCGTGCGGAGGTTTTGAAGAGGGTGAAACGGAACCCTGCGGACATACATACAGTGAAATGCAGCCGTACAATGAGGCCGCTGCGCAGCAGGACGGCATCAGGACGAGCGGCATACTGGCAGCAGGCCTCAAAATACTAGACGCCCTCTGAGGGCTTCATGACTTTTCGAAAACCGGCCGGATCGTTGTAAAGTATGAGATCATATTATATCCCGCGTGCGCTGTTATACAACAGACGACCGAGTCTGTCCGGATATACAGCAGGCCCAGGACAACGCCGCAGATCAGCGCGGAAAGCGTTTGCACCATATTAAAATGGAGCAGCGCGAAGACCGCCGACGATAGGAGAAGTGCGGCCGCTTTTCCATAGCGGATGGATAATCCGCCGAGCAAAAAGCCCCTCATCAGTATCTCCTCCATGAATGGCGCAAGAATACAGACTTGCACAAAACTGATTAACGGCGCTTCACCCAGCGATCTCAGTGTCTCCTGATAGCGTTCCTCGCTCCCCGGAACCATTTTCTCAAATAGGGGGTCTAAAAACCTGTCCAAAAGAAAGTACAGCGCGGCCGCACAGCCTGCCGCTAATAATATGCCTTGAAGCGTGACCCCGCAGGACAAGTCAGGCTGAAAATGGATTTTTGTTTTCAGAAGAATCAAAAAACCTTCCATACAGAAAGCAACGGAGATCAAGTTCAACAGTCTCGCGTGACCGGGCGCAATTCTTCTCCATACCGCCACATCCAAAAGCGTATATAGCAGCATACCGCCAAACCATGTGAGGATCCATACGGCACCCTCTCCGATCGAGATACCGCTACCCATAGTTTTGTTCCCCTTATAAAATTACAAATCCGACTATCAATCTGGTGAAGAGATTATACCATGTCCTCTGGACATGCTCCTTCCGGGGAATGCGCACGGTTCGCTTCGGTGTTTGCCCTCCCGATGGTCGGGTGCGAGCCGGCGCGGGTATAATCTCTGTCGAGATTATACCACAGTACCGTCTATAATTCCAGCAGGACTTTAACCTGTCCAGGGCTGTTTCATGAAACCCATGCACAAAATAAGAGAAGCATTTCCTTGCCAAGTGCAGTCTTCCAACCCTAAGCCCCATTTCTCCCAACATAAAAAGGCGCAAAATATCCCAAAAACCTATTTACAGATTCTTTTTAATCATGTATTCTTTTCTTATCTTCAATAGAAGCTCTCAATTCCATTGAAGAGGTATCTTTCCAACAGTTTCCCATCATCCGAAAACAGATCCATCATCTCTGGCATCGGACGTTCTGTGGA
>CANQUA010000056.1 GCA_947626915.1 uncultured Lachnospiraceae bacterium | reverse complement strand
ATGGTCGGACTGGACGCCCGCTCTACAATGGATTTAGATGCCACGGTAAAAGGCACAAATGTCAATGTAGAAGATGTTGGGAACATGATTTCCTCCATCTTGTCAGTTTCAGTGGAGGATGGTGTGACATTCCGTGTGAAAAAGATTTCTGAAATTATGGAAGAAGCTGAGTATCCGGGAGTCCGAGTCAGCATGGAAACGACTTTTGACGGTGTGCGAACACCGCTGAAAGTAGACATTTCTACCGGAGATGTAATCACGCCCCGCGAAGTCCGTTACAGTTTCAAGCTCATGCTGGAGGAACGCTCTATTGAAGTATGGGCCTATAACCTGGAAACGGTGCTGGCTGAGAAGCTGGAAACGGTCATCAGCCGGAATATCACGAATACACGCATGAGGGATTTTTACGATATACATATCCTAAAACAGCTCTATGAGGAAACACTTTCGACATCAATGCTGCGGGACGCACTTGCAGCTACCGCGAAAAAGCGCGGAACGCTTCAACAGATTCAGGATGCCGGAGCCGTCTTTGACGAGATTGAGGAAAGCCCTATTATGGAAACGCTTTGGCAGTCCTATCAAAAGAATTATTCCTACGCTGCCAAGCTTCCCTGGCATACAGTTATGGAGTCTGTAAGAGATTTATACCGGATTGTGTATGCCTGAAAGCACCAGAATATGTAAAAACCCCTCTGATCTTTTTTAATAAGAATCAGGGGGATTATTTGCACCTGAAATCGTCAGCCGGTAATTGATAAGTTCGACTAGTTCCTTATCACCATCAAACCAATGCCGTCCGCTTTTTCCCGCGATCACACCCCTTCGCCGAAATCAAATTAACCGGGCAAATCGGAGAACGCTTCCGGAACGCCGGTTCAGAAAAATGTTCCCCACAGCCGAAATTTCGAACGAAGTCAAACTATTTCTCATCGAAACCCCGCATAATCCTAAAACCAAACAAATCACGCCTACAATAACAGCGCCTATCGGTAAGTAATATGCCCAAAACACCCCAATGACCCTGTTTATTGACATCAGCTCGCAAAGAACAGCCAGCAGCAGGAGCCCATTCCTAATATCATCACGCGAATGGATTTCATGGATAACAACCTCCTTCTGAATCTATGAAATTATGGTTTGTCTGTTCTTTTATAACTGTATACTCATTGCATCATGCTGATAAATAAAAAACAATAATTTCACTAATCAAAATTTTTACGAATATTCTAACTTTTCCGGATCTTTGCCACGAAAAATCCCTCGTATAATTCCGTCGGGCAGACGCATAACGTCCCGGCGATCTCCACCGGCAGAAGCGGCAGCTCTTCCAGCATCGGATGCACGATCGGCACAATCTTCGCGCCAGCGCCGGGCAGAATCTGCCGGAGTACGCCCTCGTTTTCCGCACGCAGGACGGAACAGGTGGAATAGACCATTTCACAGCCCGGTTTCAAAAGCTCCAGCGCTTTTCGCAGAAGGGCCTCCTGGGTCCGGACGGAACGTTCAATCAGCTCCCGGGAAATCACACTGTCGGATGCGGACGCGCGCCGATGCTTTCCGCCTTTCCCTTTGCTCCGGATTTCTTCTCTCTGATCACTTTTGGGGCTGCTTTTCCCCGGGCCGTCCTCTTTTCGGCCGCCCCCGTCTCCGCCGTTTTCTCCCCGCGCGGCGCTTCCCGGTGCCTCTTCCCCCGCCGTTTGAATCGTCCCGCTGCCGCTGCAGGGCGCGTCCAGCAATATCTTATCAAACGAGAAAAACGGATCCAGCTTTCTCGCATCTTCCGTCATAACCAGGACCCGCGCCGCCCCCTGCTTATCCAGGTTATACTTCAGCCGTTCCGCCCGGACCGGATTCTTCTCGCAGGCCGTGATCTGCGCCAGCCCGCCGGACAGCGCCGCCATCTGCGTGGTTTTGCCGCCCGGAGCCGCCGCCATATCCAAAATACACTCGCCCGCTTTCGGCTCCAGCAGGACCGGCGGGATCATGGACGACAGGCTTTGCAGATAAATGTCTCCGTTCCCGTAGATATCCAGCGCCCGAACTGCCGGTTCCCGGACCTCTTCCAGAATCAGCGCATCCCGATTCCATTCCACGGTCCGCCACCGTATTCCGGCGTAGTCCAGGCAGCCGCAGACCCGTTCCCTGTCCGAGCGCAGCGCATTGACGCGCAAAGTCACCGGCCTGCGTTTCGCGTAACCGCCGCAGATCCGGGCGGCCGTTTCCGCGCTGTACTGTTCTGTCAGCATCCGCTCTAAAAATTCAGGGATCCCCACCGTTGTGCCACCGCCTTTCCGTCTCCGGCCTCCTGATCGTAAATCAAGAACCGGCCATTTCTTATTATCCGTCAGTTCCACGGCACTGTCAAGAACGTGTTTTCTGTTTCTCCGCCCGCGGCACATTCCGGCAAAAAAAGAGGATCCCCCTCCTCGGAAAGGAATCCTCCGCTTCTAAAATCAATCGCAGGTGTAGGGCATCAAAGCCACATGACGCGCTCTCTTGATCGCCACAGTCAGCGCTCTCTGATGCTTCGCACAGTTGCCGGTGATCCTTCTGGGAAGGATTTTGCCGCGCTCCGATACATATCTTTTCAGCTTGTTTGTATCCTTGTAATCAATCTCGCCATTTTTCTCGCCGCAGAATACGCATACTTTCTTCCTTCTGCGCATCGGGCTCCCGCTTCTCCTGACTTTCGCTCCGTCAGCGGGCTTATCTGTCTTGTTATATGCCATGATTCGTACCTCCTTCTATCTTCGAATATGGATAAATCCTAATTGAATGGAAGTCCTTCGTCGTCAACGCTGTCCGGGATGTTCATGAATCCGTCCCCGATCGCGCTGCTGGGCGCGGGCCTGGAAGACTGCTGAGAGCCGCCGTAACTGTTGTTCCCGTAGCCAGCCCCACCATAATTCGCGTCGCCACCTGCGGAGGGGTTCTTGCTGTCCGCGAACTCCTGATCATCCACGATCACTTCCGTGGTGTAAACCTTTTGACCGTCGCGGTTCGTATAGCTACCGGTCTGGATCCTGCCAGATACCAGCACCCGCATCCCCTGACGGAAATATTTCTCAGCAAACTCTCCGGAACGATCAAAGGCAACGCAGGTAATAAAATCTGCCGTCTGCTGCTGGTCGTCCTGTCCCTGATTCCTGCGGCCTCTGCGGTCTACCGCAAGCGTATACCTGGCGATTGCCATGGAACGCTCTCCCTGAGAGTAGCGGACCTCCGGATCTCTGGTTAATCTGCCCATCAATATGACTCTATTCATATATTCACACTTTCCTTACGCATTCTGTTTTACGCAAAGATACCTGATCACCGGCTCCATGATACGGACGTGGGATTCCACTTCGCCCGGACATGTCGGCTCAGCCTCGAACTGAATGAAGTAATAGAAGCCTTCTTTCATCTTCTGGATCTCGTAGGCAAGTCTCTTTTTGCCCCACTCGTCCACATTGGTCACGGTGCCGCCGTAACGTGCGATGTAGCCCTGCACTTTTTCGATGGCCGCGGCTCTCTCTTCATCCTCGAGCTTTGCGCTAAGAACAACTGCTAATTCGTATTTGTTCATAGTCTCTACCTCCTTATGGTCTCTGGCCCCCGCTTTCAGCTTCGGGAGCAAGGATTGATGTGTCACAGACTAGTATTTTAGCAGATTTCAGCGGGAAATGCAAGCGGATTTTCGTATTTTCCCAGGCTTTTTGACCGCTGTTTTTGGCTGCTTTTTTGGTTGCCGTGACCATTTTTTTGACTGCTGTGCAACCAATTGACCGCACTGTTAAATCAAAGATTTATTTCTTCTTCTCTTCAGCAGAATTATCTTCCCCTGATTTGAAATCCGTCTTCGTAATGATAAAACCCGTACAGGTGACTCCGCCAACCGTTAAATCTACTCGCTTTTCTTCTCTTTATTGCGTCTTATCCCGGCGATGATCAGTTCCATAATTCCTGCGCATAACCATATAACGCCCACTGCCGTATTGTCCGCCCAAAACCATAACGGCGACAAAAGAATCCATATAATTCCCAAAGTGATAATGCCTGTGCTGCTCATAATAATTCCTCCCGCAAAATTCCATATGCAGGTTTATCAAGGCTGCCCGTTTTTACAGGTATATTCTTTTAAAAACGCCTTGACAAACATTAGCAAAATTTGCCCGTTTCTCTTTGTAACTGTATGCTCATCATTCACATTGATAAATAGGCCGCATCACCGATCATTCTTAGTCAGCCCCGCCATTCCTTCACGGTTTCCGCACCCCGCGGGCGTTTTTCTCCACCAGAGTCCGCGCCACCATGATCTGGTGCCCGCAGCCTAAGCATTTCAGCCGAAAATCCGCGCCTACGCGCAAAATTTCCCACTCATGGCTGCCGCAGGGATGAGGCTTTTTCAATTTTACGATATCTCCGATTTCATACTGCATGGCTAATCTCCTACAGATATTCCTGGAATACTTCGCCGATCGGATCGTTGATTACCAGGTCCGCATGGGCGTCGCGGGTCGTAGCGGATTTATTAATCAGCACCAGCTTATTTCCCTGATAATAATCGATCAGCCCCGCCGCCGGATAGACCGTCAGCGAAGTCCCGCCGATGATCAGCACATCCGCGTGCCGTATATAAGAAACCGACTTCTGCAGCGTCCGCTGATCCAGCCCCTCTTCATACAGTACCACATCCGGCTTGATCCGCCCGCCGCAGGTGCAGACGGGCACTCCCTCGGACTCCACGATCTTGTCCAGGCCGTAGAATTTGCGGCAGCGCGTGCAATAATTCCGATGAATGGAACCGTGCAGCTCCAGCACCTCTTTGCTCCCGGCCATCTGATGCAGTCCGTCAATATTCTGCGTAATGACCGCTTTCAGCTTCCCTTCCGCTTCCAGCTTTGCCAGCGCCAAATGCGCCGCGTTGGGCTTCGCGTCGGTAAAGATCATCTTGTTTTTGTAAAAGCGGTAAAATTCTTTCGGATTTCTCATATAAAAGCTGTGACTGATAATGATCTCCGGCGGATAATCGTACTCTTGGTTATAAAGCCCGTCCTGGCTGCGAAAATCCGGTATGCCGCTCTCCGTCGAAACTCCCGCCCCGCCAAAAAATACGATATTGCTGCTTTCTTCGATCCATTGCTTCAATGTTTCCCTTGGCGTCATGCTGTTCTACCCCCTGTTTTTATAGATTGACTTTTGTTATTCTTATCGCTGTTATGCTCCTATACGCATCTTATTTTCACGATTAAATCTCCCTTTTACGTTTCACTCTATCTGGGTGTTCAGCCATTCCTGGGCTTTTGCCAGCCCTTCCGCGTCAAAGGAAAAATATTCCGTCGTCTTCTCCTCTTCCGGCGTCGCGTCCGAACAGTACAGGCCGTGCCAGCAGACCGCGGCCAGCCGGTCCCCCTCCTCGCCGCTGCGTTTCTCCAGCACAAAGCGCAGCCCGCCGTCGCTGCCCGTAAAACGGCTCTTTTTCAAAAACGGAATCCCCATGGTTCCTTTTAAATCGATCACAGCGCCGCCTCCTGTTCCTCAAAATACCGTATGATCAGCTCCACCATATCCGTCAGGATCTCCTGCTTCACCGGACAATCCCGCAGAAATTCATAACCGCCGGTCCCGGACGCGCGGTAATTATTCATCACCAGCGCGAACGTCTGGTCCGGCTCCACGGGTCTGCCCTGATAAATCATGTGGGTGACGCGGCTGCCCTCCGGCCGGCGCGGATCGAACCCGTAATCCAGCCCCAGCACATAATCAAAATTATAATGCGAGATCTTCGGCTCCAGGAATTTGCGGCTGACGCACAGTTCTCCCTGCCCGTCCGTGTCGAAATATTCCGCCGAGCGCTCCAAAAGCCTGCGCAGGACTTCCCCGGTAACCTCTTTCACCACCAATGTGTTGGGATAAATATAGGTGGAAACAATGTCCCGCACTGTTACGTCCTTCCGGAAGCCTTTGACTTCGTTGCCGAGGCTGGTCGTCGAAAGGTCCGCCCCGGAAGCCCAGAGCTGGACCCGGTTAAAGAAATCCGCGATCCTGCTGCCGTGCAGCGCCATTTCCAGATGTTCCCCGGGAAGCAGCGGCTCATCGAAATGTCCTTTCGGCGTATCCAGCCAGACCGCCGTGGCGCGTTCCGGCTCCGCCAGCAGGGCCAATGCGCGCGGGTCGGAAATGTCCCCAGCCGGTTTCAGAACCGTGCGGCAGCTCACTATGCGCCCACGTCCTGGAACCGCCGTGCTGCCGCTGCGTTTCGCCGCTTCTTCCGCTCTCTTTTTGGGCGCCGTGCCGGACGCTTCCGCATACCCTGTCCTTTCTTCCGCGCCGGACGCCTCCGCATATTCTGCCCTTTCTTCCGCGCCGGACGCCTCCGCATATTCTGCCCTTTCTTCCGCACTGAACGTTTCCGCAGGGTCTTTCTGTCCGTCCTCTGCCGCGTCCTCCCACACGATCTCCGCCTCCACGAAGTTCTCGGCCGAGGCAGGCGTCTGGGCCACATGCGTCCCGGCGATCACTCCCGAAGCCAGCGCCATATGCTGATGTCCCGTCAGCAGCAGATCGAAATCAAAGTCTCGTGCGATCTCATAACCGATATTCTCCCGCGTAGCGCTCAATACGCGGCCCGTTTCCACGTCCCGCTCGAAACCTCCGTGATACAGGCCGATCAGCACATCCGCCTGCGGCCGCAGCCGGGCATAAACCGGCTCCAGCGCCTTTCTCACATCGCCGACATAAAAATTTTTCAGATTCTCTTTTTTCTCCCAGATATTGATAAAATCCGTGCAGATACCGATCAGCCCGACCCGCAGTCCATTTTCCATGACCTTTAGAGCGGACGGGAACAGGGACAGCCTGCCGCTCACATCCTGAATATTGCAGCACAGGCATTTCGCGTCCAGATGTTCCAGGTAACTGGCCAGATAATGGTATCCATAATTAAAGTCATGATTCCCGAAGGTCACAAAATCGTATCCGGCCAGATTCATCATTTCCGCAAACAATTCCGCGCTGCCTTTCCGGAACTGCAGACAGGCGAACGGCGACCCCTGGATCGTATCGCCGCCGTCCAGCACCAGCGTGTTCCCGTCTTTTCTAAACTGCGGTATAAAATTGGCCAAGCCGGCGGCTTTTTTCTGCCCCGTCGCATAATTCACCGGGGAGACATACCCGTGCATATCCGATGTAAAATATATTTTCAGCGTTTTTTTCATATGGCTCCTTATTCTGTCCGTGAATCCGCAGGCAGTTTCCTACGGCATCAAAAGCGTATTCCGTACCTTCCCGATGGAAATATACCCGTCAAAGACCGCCTGCATATCGCTGCCTTCCTCCGCCTCCGTCGCCACAATACTGGAAAGAAGCAGATCCACATGCCCCGGTTTCCGGACTTCCTGCCCCGGCCCGGCAGGTTTTTCCTCCATATCGAACGCTGTCCGAAGCTCCTGCTCTATATCCAGGAGCGAGGCCTGCGCTTTCTCCGTCCGCGGGTCCGCCGGCGCCGCTTCCTCCGCCCCCGGCAGCGGTTCGCCGGGTATCACGTCGCTGTCCGAAGGCGTATAGATCGTTTCATAATACGACTTTTTCGCCGGGATACGTCCATAAAGGATCCCTTTGACCGCATCCGGATCGCAGGACGGGAAATTTACATTCCATATCTCATGCTTCGAGATCTCCCGCGCCAGCAGATCCTTCGCCACCGACAGCAGATACCGTTCGGATACTCTCTGGTCCTCATTGGTTCGGTTTGAAAAAGCGATCGCCGGAATCCCATTGACCAGCGCTTCCATCGCCGCGCCCACTGTCCCGGAATACAGGATGTCGATTCCCACATTATAACCGTTATTAATACCGGAAAATACCACGTCCGGTCTCTCTTTCATTATATAAGCCAGCGCCACTTTCACACAGTCCGCCGGGGAACCGCTGATGCTGTACGCTTTTACGCCGTTCACCGGAAAATCAGGCTCCGGCTGCACGCCCACCGCCCCGAACACGGAGATCCGGTGCGACATGGCGCTGCACTGGCTCTCCGGCGCCGCGACCCACACTTCTCCCAGTTCCACGGCCATACGCGCCAGGCTGATCAGCCCTGACGAACGGATGCCGTCGTCATTTACGATCAATATTCTCATCTGTACCTCTGTCTTTCCCGCGGCTTTTCGCTCTGCCGCGCTTGCATAGTGCAGTATTATCCATATTCCATGCGGCAATGCGGATGGCCTGCCGCTTCCTCCGGCCGTCTCCGCACATTGCGGCTCTATCCACATGCCATGCGGCAATGCGGAAGCCCTGCCGGCCTCACGCCGTTTCCAGTCTGCACTCGCCGCGCTCCAGCACCACTGTCTGGCCCTCCGACGGCAATATCCGCTGGCCGGCCCGCTCCGAATTGACCTGCTCCGGCCGGAAGCTGTGCAGCGGGATCAGCGTCTTCGGCGCTACCGTATCCGCCATCCATTTCAGGAAATAGGGCCGCGCGTGGCCTCCCAATCCCTTATACTCATACGGGATGCCCAGATATTCCAGAAGCGACGTCATTTTCTGATACGATTCCTCGTAACTGCCCAGCGGCGCGCCGTCCATATGATAATAAACCGACACCTGTTCTTTCAGATCCAGCAGCGCGTACTGATCCTGATAATCCAGCTGCAATACATACCGCTCCGGCGCATCCAAGATCTCTGAAAGCGTTACGACCCGGAAATTTCCCGGCACGCTGCGCCCGTTCAGGGTCTTCTCGTAGACGCAGATCGGATCCTCCGGATAAAATTCCGCCACGTAATCCGCCTGCACCGGATCCATGACCAGCGTACGTCCCGCCGCCGCAAAGGTACCGATCAGTTCGTGTATCCGCTCCACATTGCGGTTATAGGGGTTAATGACGATCAGGCCGGTCTTTTCCCGCGCCGCCGCGGCCATTTCCTGCTGCAGGTCCGCCTCCGTAGGAATATTGGGCTCCGGCTCCGTCAGCGACAGCATGTCCACGTCGCCGAAACTGACGCTCACGCCCTCGGTGATCAATACGTCCGCTCCCCGGCAGGTTTCCCCAAAAGCCCGCGTGGCCTCCGGATGAAACCCGTGGAACCGGTAATCGCCGGTATACACGATGGTCCCGTCCGGCGTCGTGATCCGCGCCCCGGACGCGCCGATCACGTCATGGTCGATCTGCAGGACCTCCACGGTGATATTGCCCCGGCTGAAAGACTGTCCATAGGGGATCCCGATGCAGTTTTCGTGGGCCAGGACCTGGATGTCGTCCATGGCCGCCAGCCGCCTGTATAACCGCAGGGAATCCTCGCTCATATAGACCGGCATCTGCTCCGCCAGCATCCCCAGTCCGCCCATATGATCGATGTGCATATGCGAAATAAAGAAAAACCGGTCCTTTCCGTCCTGTCCGTAAGGCCGCAGTCCCAGACAGGCCGCCTGTTTCTCCCCGTAGATCCCGTCCGCGGCAGGCAGCATCCCGATCCGCACATAATCCTCGACGATGGACTCTCTCCGCAGCCGGACGCTGTCGTCACACCGCCCGGAAACCGCAAAGCCAAAATCAAACATACAAACCGCGTTTTCTGTTTCCACCGCCACAAAGGTGCCGCCGATCTCTCTCAGTCCCTTATAAAATGTGATCCTCGTCATGATCTTCCGATTCCTCCATTCCGTCTCTGTCTGCTTCCGCCGGTCTTTTCCATCCCAACCGCCCCATTTTCCGCTCCCCTAAAGCGCTCCGCGGGGAAAATTTTCCCTGCGGAACCGAACGGTTCGCGCCCGGCCCGCAGGGAAATAAACTGCTATTCCATCTGACTTCCGACTGCCCGCTGTCCGGGCGCCGGTTTCATTATTCCAGTACGTCGTTGATCGCGGCTACCAGCGTATCCAGAGCGGTCTGCGCATCGGCCTTGTCCGTGATCAGTTCGTTCAGCGTCGTAGACACAACGGAACGGATCTCGTTGCTGCCGGTGAACGAAGCCTTGGACACGAAGCCGTAGGGAGACTGCTCATAAGCGGCCTGCGCGGTGATATCCTGCGCCATGAAATTCTTCCACTCGTCAGACTCATACGCGGAGGTACGGATCGGCAGATAGCCGGTGTCCATCGCCCATTTCAGCGTAGACTCTTTGGAGGTGATAAACTTCATATATTCCCAGACTGCTTTCTGCTTGTTGGCGTCCTTGGAGAACATAACCAGGTTGGTACCTGCATTGTAAGCAGCGTTCTTCACGTCGCCGACTACCGGAGCTACGCCCAGCTCAAACTCCTTGCCGGGGATATCCGTGGAAATGTAGGAAACGCCCGTGGAGGAACCTACGTAACCGCCGATCATGCCGTTGCTCAGGGAATCTGAGAAATAATTGTCCTCGCCTACCAGACGGGCATAACCATTGTTATACAAATCCATGATGAACTGCACGGTCTCCAGACCGCCCGCGGTATTGAACAGAGCGCCGGTCTCGTCCACATACTGCTCGCCGTGCTGACGGAGCGCAGCTTCCAGCATATCGCACATGCTGTCGTAGCCGATCGCGGCCAGGTCCTTCTTCTCTTTGATCACTTCGCCGATGTGCTTCAGATCCTCCCAGGTCTTGGGAGCCGTCAGACCCAGCTCGTCGAACATGGTCTTGTTGTAGAAGAACAGATAGGTGCTCTTGTTGAACGGAACGCCGGTGATCTTGCCGTACTCGCTGTTCTCTGTACGATAGCTCTCCAGGATGTCGTCCCAGTCCGGATAATCGTTCTTCACGAAATCATCCAGCGCCACAACCTTGTCCACATAATCCGTGAAGTAGTTGTTGTAAGCCTGCGCCATGTCCGGCAGAGTGTCGGCCGCCGCGTTGGCCATCAGCTTGGTCTGCAGGTCGCTGTAGGAGCCCTGGTTCACCAGTTCTACGGTGATGCCGTACTCATTCTCCGAATTGAACTTGTTCGTCAGCTCGGTCAGGGACTGCTCCTGCTTGTTGTTCATGCCATGCCAGAACGTGATCGTAACCGGTTGAATCTCGCTTGCGTCGCCGCCGGCAGCCGCCGTGGTCGTGCCGGCGTCACCGCTGCCGCAGGCCGTCAGCAGGCTCGCACCCATCACAGCCGCCATCGTCAGAGCCATCAGTTTCTTCATCTTCATAATCTCCTCTCCTTTTTAAAAAAGAAATAAGTTATTGCCATTTATATTAACGCACAATCGTGCGTCATGGCTGAAAATCCATCGGCCGCCTCCGTTTTGCGGACCGGCCTTTCACGCACGCAGCGGACGGTCCCTTACGGTTCCGTTTTCCGCCCGCGCATACGCTCTCTTCCCGCGGGACAGCCTTTCACGCCAGGACATGCCCGCAGCCTGACTCCCCTCGTTTCGCAGGGCAGTATAATCAGCCCTTTACGCCCGTATAGGACATGCCCTCCAGGATGTACTTCCTCAGGAACAGGTACACGATGATGATCGGCACCACCAGGATGCAGGACGCCGCCATGACCAGCTGGTACTTCGTGCCGGCCTCCGACTGGAACCGGACCAGTCCGTGGGACAGCACGCGCATGTTGGTGGAATTCGTAACGAGCAGCGGCCACAGGAAGGAGTTCCAGGAACCGATGAAGCTCAGAATCGCCACGGTCGTGATCGCATTTTTATTCATCGGGACCATGATCTTAAACAAAAACTTCAGATCGCTGCACTTGTCCACTTTCGCCGCCAGATAAAGCGCGTCCGGCACATTGGAGAAAAACTGTGTCAGCAGATACGTATAAAATACGTTCGCCAGCCACGGAACGATCATCGCCTTGTAGGTATCGATCCATTTTAACTTCGTGATCGTGATGAAGTTCGTGATCAGCAGCATCTCGCCGGGGATCATCAGCGTCGCCATAAACAGCGAAAAAATGATCTTCTTGCCCGGGAAATCCAGCTTCGAGAACGCGAACGCCGACAGGATACTGGTCAGCAGCACGCCCACCGTCGTCACCGTCGCGATGAACACGGTGTTCAGGAAGTAGCGGGGGAACGGAGCCTCCGCCCACGCCTCCGCGTAGTTGGAGAACATAAACTCCCTCGGGATCATCGTCGGCGGGATCTGCACGATCTCGTTGGCGGACTTCAGCGAGGACAGAACCATCCACACAAAGGGCAGCAGCGTAAACAGCGCGCCCGCGATCAGAACCACATATTTTACGATGTCGGCCGCAATCGCCATTGGTTTCCTTGATTTCATTTCTGCGCCGCCTCCTTTTTCGCCTTGATCCGGCCCGGAAGCCGCTGGATCATGGTAAACAGCATGATCAGCAGGAACAGAACCACGGAGCCTGCCGCCGCGATGCCGTATTTGTAGTTATTATAGAACTGATCGTAAATGTAATACACGATCGTGATCGCCTCGTTGTTCACCGGACCTGCCTTGCTGTTGAACAGGGAGAACACTTCGTTGTATACCTTAAACGCGCTGATGATGCCCATGATAAACGCATAAGCGATGATCGGCATCATAGCCGGAACCGTGATCTTAAAGAACACTCGCAGCCTCGGCGTAGAGTCCACGCGCGCCGCCGCGTACAGATCCGGGGAAATGCCCTGCAGCGCCGCCAAAAAGATCATGATGTTGAACGCCAGGCTCTTCCACACCGCGAATATGATCAGCGATGTCATCGAATACTTGGGATCTGACAGCCAGCCGATGGGCCCGATCCCGAAAAATCCCAGGATGTAGTTCAAAAGACCGTAATTGCTGTTCATGATCCACCGCCACACGACGCCGATCGCGATCACGCTGGTGACGTAGGGCAGGAAGTACAGCGTCTGGAACAGTCCCTGGAACTTGATATTGCTGTTTAACAGGTTGGCGATCACCAGAGAAATGACCACCGACAGCGGCACCACGAACGCTACGTACAGGGTCGTATTGCCCAGCGCCCGGATAAACAGCTTGTCCTCGAACAGGTCTTTGTAATTCTCCAGGTTAATGCCCTTGTGGCTGCCGTTGATGATGCTGTAATTCTCGCAAAAGCTCATGAAAATCGCTTTTACCAGAGGATAAGCCGTAAAGACCAGCATGATGACCAGCACCGGCGCCAGATACGCATAGCCTTTAAAACTTTTTCGTTTCATACCGCACCTCCCGCATCAGCATTTCAGCAGGGCGCTTCCGTCCGCGTCAAAAATGATCAGGGAGTTCTTGCGCACCCGCAGGCAGAGATCGTCGCCTGTGCGAAGCTGCAGGTCGGAATGGGTCAGCGCGCGCAGCTCCGTCGCGCCGATCTTGAAGAAGATCAGCAGGTCGCGACCGGTCATGCGGACGCTGTCGGCCTTGACCGTGAAACCATCTTCGCAAAGCTCCAGAGACTCCGGTCGCACGCCTACCTGGTAGGTTCCTTCGGCGATCGGCTTGCCGGCCGCTTCCAGGGTCTGCCGGTCGCGCAGCAGCACGCCTCCTAATTCTACGCCCCGTTTTGTAACCTGGGCTTCAAACATATTGATCTGCGGTGTACCCAAAAACTGGGCGACAAAGGAGTTAACGGGATTGAGATACATCGCCTGCGGCGCGTCATACTGCTGCACGACGCCGCGCTTCATAACAGCGATGCGGTTAGAGATACTCATGGCCTCTTCCTGGTCATGGGTAACGAACAATGTGGTAATCTTGACTTCCTGCTGAATTCTCTTGATTTCTTCACGGGTTTCCACCCTCAGTTTGGCGTCCAGGTTGGACAGCGGCTCGTCCAGCAACAGCACCTGGGGCTTCTTCACCAGTGCGCGGGCAATCGCGACACGCTGCTGCTGACCTCCGGACAATGCGGACGGCTTGCGGTGCAGAAGGCCATCCAGCTGTACCAGATGGGCCATCTCCTCAGCCCTTGCAATTGCTTCCGCTTTTTTCACCTTGCGGTTGATCAACGGGAACGTAATGTTGTCCAGAACCGTCATGTGGGGATACAGGGCGTAATTCTGGAACACAAGGCCGATCTCACGGTCCTCGGGTGGAACCTTGGTGACTTCCTTATCACCAAAGAAGATCTGGCCGCTGGTGGGCTCAGTCAGGCCTGCCAGCATGAAAAGCGTCGTGGACTTGCCGCATCCGGAGGGTCCTAAAAGACCGATCAGCTCGCCGTCGGCAACGCTTAAATTCATGTCGTCGACCGCCTTAAAATCTCCGTACGCTTTCGTCAGGTTGAGAATCTTGATTTCCATACGTATACCTCATCTGCCTGTTATGTAGTTACTGGATGGAACGAACATTCCGCGGCCTCTGGCACAATCCGCGCTGCTCATTGCCAACACGCTCATTATACTCCAAAATACCTCGGTAAATCAACAGGTTTTCTTTATTTTTACGTAATTTTGTCAGGAAAAGCATCTTATCGGCGATTTGTATGACGCCTCTGTCTGCGTTTTGACCGTACCGGTTCCGTCCTTTCCGCCGCCGCAAACGCGCATACGGCGCCGTTTCACTCCGCCCCGCGGCGTCACGCCCGGGTCCGTCAAGCGCGGATACGGCCGGTTTTTACTCCGCCCCGCGGCATTGCACCTTGGTCCGTCAAGCGCGGATATGGCCGGTTTTTACGCCAAAAAACGCCTGCTTGCGGCCCGGCACGCACACAGGCAGGCGCCGGATCCCGGCACACGCGTTACCGGATCACCGCCGTTCCATTCGGATCCATGAGACGTTCCCGAACACAGGCTTCCAGCCGCTCCGGCTGGTCCAAAGTAACCACCGCCGAAGTTCGCCCGGCCGCCCATTCTTCTTCCACCAGAAAAATACCATCCGCGCTTTGGACATAAATATTGGAACTCATGACCGGCTTTATGACATCGCCCGAAGCCTCGCTGCCGAACGCGATCAGCGGTCCGGCCGCCTTATAAAACAGGTTGTCGGCAATTTTCACCGTTCCCGTAGGCTTTGCGCCGCTGAGCATGATCGCCTCGCATCGCGTACCGTACGTCCCCTCGCTGTCGCCCTGCATATACATATTGTGGGCGCGCCAGCCGTAACCCGCGCAGAGCACGTCGTTTCCCTCGATATAAATATCCTCAAATGTAAACTCTTTTCCCGGCTCGATAAATTCCGTCATCATGTAAAGGGACGCGCCGCACCGCTCGATCACATTCTTTTCAATATGAATGTCTTTCCTCTCCAGGCTGGTATGGCCATTGTCGCCCGGATCGCCGTATCCGCCGTTGATCACCACCGCGATCCCCTTATTTTCACAGTCATGCACATAATTGTTCCTGGCCGTAACATGAGAACCGAACATCAGCATCCCGCCGCCGGAAACCCCGACGATCCCGTTGCCGAACTGCCCGCTTTCGTAAGTTTTGACTGTGCCGCCGCACCAGCTGATCTCGCAATTCTGATAAATAATATGATCCGCATTGCAGCAATCGGCCCCGCTTTCCGAAAAGACCCGGAAATGAATATTATCAACCGCGTGGTATCCTCCAAAAGCAGACGTACCGTTTTCGATCAGCGACATCTCGATCCCGTCAAACACTTCTCCGGGATTGCCCGCGTCGCAGCGCAGATAAAGCGTCCCCTCCGGCTGCAGCAGGAATACGCTCGCCGGAAGCGCATGTCCCTGAAGCTCCGGCAGATCGCAGAACATCCGATCTCCGCACAGCGCCGTTTCCAATGCAAACGGTTCGCCCGATCTGTTCACATAACCGGTTCCGTTCCATACCGGGTACACCTTTTTTCCTACGCGCTCCCCCTCGTCAAACAGCATCACGCCGACGTCATGTACTTTCTCATGGTACTGCCAGATCTTGCCGCCGTCCGCCGTCAGGCCGTAGAAGGACCAGCTGGCCGGATCCCCGGCATCCTCCGGCGAACCTGTGATTATGGGTTTGCTGCCGCTTCCGTACGCGGAATAACTGACTCCCTCCTGCATCACGAGCGTTCCGTACCAGCGGTCGCCCCGGCGGAAAAACACGGCGTCTCCAAACGACAGCGGAGTCTGTTCCACCCTTTCCAGAGACGCCCAGGCCGTTTCCGGCGTCCGCCCATCGTTTTTGTCATCACCGTCGTTCGACACATAATACGCGGTTCCCGTATAGGTTTCACCCAATACGAAATGATCCGCACGCCGGATTGCGCTCCCGCTGTTTACAATGCTGTCAACTCTCGCTTTCGTGCCGGCCAGAAGCGGATCCTGCCAGTCCGTCTCCGGGACCGTATAGCTCCCCTCATATTTATCCTGATAAGCCAGGATCAGCCGGTATGCGGCCGCCATCGCCTTTTCGCAGGTCAGCATCTGCGAAAAACCGTCCTTTCCCCTGGGCAGTCCAAAGAACGGAGCCGGGTCCTCGGAGGACGACATTCCCAGCGAATACAGAAGCGCGCTGAAGCTGTAATCCCAGCCCGCATGCTGCCCCATATTGGCCTCTCCCGGGCTCTCTGTATAAAAATTGGGGAATATGTCCGAATAATCTCCAAAGGAAATCCCATCGTAAGCCGCGTTCGCCTTATGCCAATACGCCCGGTTTTCCGCTCCCAGACCCAGCACGCACGCGGCCTCGTAAATCGCCGCGGCTCCTCCGTCTTCCCGCATCTCGTCATTCCGCGAAAAAGCGTTCCGGGCGGTTTCTTTCCACTGCCCGGCGCAGCTCTCGTCGCAGTATTCTATCACATTCGAAAGCAGAGCGGCCATCTGGTCCCAGCGTATGTATGCCCCCGGATTTGCCGCTGTCTCCGCCGGGACCAGCCCCAGCCCGATCAGGCGCCCGGCTGCCTCCGATGCGGCGCGTTCCGACCCCTGCCAGCTTCCCGCCGCTTCCGCATCATAATATCTGCGCCGGTACACGGTTTCCGTACCGTCGTCGCTGATCCAGGCTCCCTGCGCGTTTACCCGGTAACCGTCAGGCGTAACCGTGTCCGCCAACATGTACCCATCGGCGTCAAAACAGTAGCTTTCCGCCCATGTGTCTCCGTCGCCGTCAATCCACTTCCACTCGCCGGCCGGATACGTGCCGTCGTTATTCCGGTACCACCAGCCGATGCTGTCCTGCTTCCATTCTCCGGCAAACGACGGCGCTGCCAGGGAAATGCTCAGCGCCGCTGCCGCAAAAGGCAGGAGCCACATTTTCTTATTTGCTATACACTTCCTTCTCATCCTTTTCCCTCCTTGCGCCTGCCGATCACCCAGAATGATTGTATATTTCTTTATTCAATCGCCGCTTTCCTGCTGTTGATCTCCCGGATCGCTTCCATATCGAATTTGGGTTCCCGGCCGTATGTATATAGCCCGTTCAGCTCCTGCTCCACGTCATAAAGCTGCGTATAACAGAATCCAAACATCCTGGGATTGTCCAGCAAAGCGTCCGTCAGTTTTTGATAACGTTCCAGATATTCCTCCATACTCTTCGGGCTGTTTCCATAACCCCAGCCATTTTCCAGCCGCTTTTCCGCATCCCATTTGATGCCGCCGTATTCACTGACAAATACCGGCACGCCTTTCACCTGCTTCTGCCTGGACGACCATTGATCCCACAATTCTCCGCCCTCCGCAAAAACCTGGTAATGCGCGCGAAAGCTCTCCGGATCCTGATCGTAGTCATGCACGTCATAAATATCGGTCTGCACATGATAATTCCCGCTGGTATCAATGCACGGGCGGGTCGTATCATATTGTTTCGTCATCCGGTACACGATCCGCAGCAGATCGTCGTCCTGCTTTCTGCCCTCATAATCCCACGTCTCGTTAAACGGACACCAGCCAACGATCGCCGGATGATTGAAATCCCGCTCCAGAACCTCCATCCATTCCGGCAGGAAACACTTCAGACCGTCTGCTCTGCTTACATCCAGGCCCCAGTTTGCCTGCTCGCCCCAAACCAGATACCCCAGCCGGTCGCAATGATACAGGAAACGTTCCTCAAATACTTTCTGATGAAGCCTGGCGCCATTGAACCCCGCCGCCAAAGACAAATGAATATCTCTCTCCAGCGCTTCCTCTGTCGGAGCCGTATAGATCCCGTCCGGATAGAAGCCCTGATCCAGCACAAGTCTCTGGAACACGCTCTTTCCGTTGATCAGAACTTTTTCGCCCTGAATACAAATCTCCCGCATACCGAAATAACTGTTCACCAGATCTTCTCCGAAAGAGAGCTTCAGATCATAAAGCCGGCCATGACCGGGTTCCCAGAGATGAAGCTCCGACAGCTGCAGCGTCAAAAGTCCGTTGCCCGCCTCGGCCTGCACGCTGGCTTTTCCGCAGCTGGCTCCCTCATAAAAGGCCTCCGCCTGCAAAACTCCGCTCCCTTTTACGGCCGCCTTGATCGTCAAAGTATTTTCCGCGATATTCGGATAAAACTGAACGTTCTTAATATAATGTTCCGGCACAAATTCCAGCCATACCGTTTGCCAGATACCGGTCGTGCGGGTGTAGGAACACCCCCGAGCATAATAGCGCCCGCTCTGCTTTCCGCCGCACTGCGCCCCGCTTCTGGTGTCATCCCAGGCATACACCGTGATTTGATTTTCTCCCGTTACCGCCTGGTCCGTAATATCGACCGCAAAAGAAACGTATCCGCCTGTATGTTCTCCGGCTTTCTGCCCGTTCACCCATACCACACAGCCATAATCCACCGCTCCGAAATGCAGCAAAACATGTCCTTTCCGCTGCTCCTCCGTCAGCATAACCGTGCGCCGATACCACACCGCCGGAATAAAATCCACATATCCTACGCCGCTGAGCACGCTTTCCGGACAGAACGGCACCAATATTTTGCGGTCCAATTCTTTTCTTTCGTAAAATTTTCTTTCAACTCCGCTCTTTCCGAAATCAAAAGCAAAATCCCACTCTCCATTCAGATTCATCCAGTTTTCCCGCCGCATCTGCGGCCTGGGGTGTTCTTCCCTTGGTATTCTTCCCATTTTTTCTCCAATCCCTCCTGACTGCCGGCTGCCGTTTTACAGCATCCTTTAACGCTCTTACTCTGTCAAAATAATTGCTGCTCCCCGGCACATTCATTTTTCCTTACAGTTATATTATAGCTGAAATAACACGAAAATCCATTGAAAATACTGCTAAAAATGTATATAATATTGCTATTCTCATACAAAGGAGCGCTGCTATGTCCATAACCGTCCACAGCAATTCGGGGAAAGAACAATACGCCGTTTATACTGGTCTTTCTACCCCCGCTTTTTCTCCGCTCATCGCCGGTATCACTTTTCCGAATCCGGACTATATTATTCACCGTTCCCACGCGGATCTCTATGTTTTTGAATATGTTTGGGAGGGAAAAGGCTTTGTAAGACAGGATGAGGAAGAAGCGGAGGTATGCGCCGGTGACGCCTATATTCTGCAGGCCGGGCATTGCCATCATTATTATCCGGACCGCAGCGATCCCTGGAAGAAAATATGGTTCAATGTGCGCGGCAGCTTCGTCCGGCACTTGCTCTCGGACTACGAGCTGGAACACACTTTGCACATCCCCGGCTTCGGCCAGCCGGATTATCTCTATGAAATCATGCAGAATATTGAACAATCACCCTCCGGCTGCCTCAACCAGCTTTCTTTTTGCCTGCATCGCTATATCCAGGCGCTTTCCGCTTTCGTCGGTCATCCCGCGGTACAGCATAGTCCGGCTGTCATTATGAAAAATTATATAGAGCAGAACCTGACACGTTCTCTTTCTCTGGAGGAGATCGCGCAGAGCGTTCACTTATCGCCCTCCCGTGCGCTTCATCTTTACAAAGAAGAATTTCAAATCCCGCCTTACCGTTACTATCTCACGCAGCGGTTTGAACTGGCGCAGTCCATGCTGCTCAATACAGACCTCTCCGTTCAGGGGATCGCCGGTCTCATGGGCTTTAAGGATTATCATCATTTTTCTATATTCTTCAAAAAAGAATGCGGCGTTTCGCCCTCTGAATACAGGATGCAGCGCCATGGATTATAAAAGCGGTTTTTCGCACCGTTCACGCCCCCGCTTTCATTCCCCCGCAAACTTTTTCTCCGCCCTGATCCTGCGAAGCAGCTTCCGTACTGCTGATTTCACACTGCGCAGCTGTGTCTTTCGGACACCAGAGCGCCCCTTCCGGCAGCGTCTCCACGTTCCGCCTTTCCAACAGAAACCGCAGCATCCCATCGCTTCCCGTGAAACGGCTTTTCTTTAAAAAAGGAATTCCCATCGTTCTCCGCCTCTTTTCTAAACCTCCCGCGAAATTCACGCTGCCGAATATTATACCTGCAGTATTCATTCAGCTGAAAACACCCGCGGTATCCACTCATCCGAAAAATATTGGACAAGACTACTGCTATCTGCTATAATATTGCCTTATAAAATGAAGCCGCAACACGATAATAAGCCGTATTCCACCGCGATTCGCGTGCGGCACAGACCTGTCCGAATCATCATCAGAAAGAAGGGAATTCTATATGTATTTGCTCCACAATAGAAGCACGTTCGCTTTTTCGGCAGAGAATCCCACCGGAACAAGAAACGGGGGCACCCGCGGAAAAGATTGCGAAAAACTGTCCCCCTGCAGGGACCTGAAGCCGGGCGAGACCCTGACCATCTGCGAGGCAGACGGCCCCGGTGTCGTCACGCATATGTGGTTTACCGGTTACATCGGGCACTCATTCATCCTGCGCATTTACTGGGAAAATAATGAATTTCCCAGTGTGGAAGCGCCCCTTTCCGCTTTTTTCGGCTGTGCCTATGATGAAAATTTTGCCGATCAGGACGGCCGATACCCGGTTCTGAGCTCCGCGCTGATGCTTGTGGCGCCCGGCCGCGGCTATAACAGTTATTTTGAAATGCCCTTCCGAAAACATTGCCGCATTACCGTAGAGAACCGGAGCAGGGAACCCAAAACCCTGTTTTATATGATCACAGGCTGGCAGGGAGATCTGCCGGATCATATTTCCTATTTTCATGCCGTCTACCGGCAGGAACACCCCGTACAGAAAGGGAGAAGCTATCTGGTCGCTGACGGCATCAGCGGCAAAGGACGTTTTATGGGAATAACGCTGGCTGTCGGACAGAACGGCCACAACACCTGCTGGGTGGAGGGTGAGGCCAAGCTCTACATCGACGGCGAAACATATCCTTCTCTGAATTATACCGGCACAGAAGATTACTTCTGCGGCTCCTACGCCTTCGGCAATGACATCGAGCTGAAACACTACCAGACATACAGCGGCCTGTACGCCGGGCTTTACGCAATCACAGGAGATACCCGGGAAATGTACAACCCGCAGAAACGATTCCTGCTCTATCGATGGCACGTCACAGACGCCGTCTACTTTGATAAAAGCTTTAAAATGACCATGGACAATCTGGGCTGGACAGGACCACGCTACGATGATTACACCTCCGTCGCGTATTGGTTCCTGGACAGACCTTCCCCGCTTCCCTTCGTCCTTCCGGACGACGGCGACCTGATTATGAAATGATTCCGCGCGGCACAGTGCGGAAAGGCCACCACCTGCGGTCTTTCCAGCCTGCTGTCGTAATGCAAGGAGGGCGTCACCAGCGCCCTTCTAGCTTGGAAATAACGAAAGCGAACCATTGGCAGCCTCTTTTGCCCTTTACTTTTTCATCTCCTGTTTTCTCATCCTCTCTATGCGCTTCATTAAGCTTCATCTTCCTCTTTCCAGAATGCCAGGATCCCAAAGGCTCCCATCATGCCCGGGGCAATCAATCCGAACAACGCAGCCGCGCCTGTCGGCGTCTCATCTCCTGTAACAGGGGCCATGAACGCCAGCGGCATTTCCGACAATTTCGCCGGCATCTATAATTATAAATCATGTATTTTTACCTTAAATCCTCGAAAAACCACGATTTTAAGCATAAAAAAGGACCTGCATTTCTACAGATCCTACGAGGCGACAGCCGGATTTGAACCGGCGAGTCAGGGTTTTGCAGACCCACGCCTTACCACTTGGCTATGTCGCCATATCTCTTATAGATACAAAAAAGTTGAATTCCGTGGAATCCATCCCAATGACCCCAACGAGATTCGAACTCGTGTTACCGCCGTGAAAGGGCGATGTCTTAACCGCTTGACCATGGGGCCTTTAAAACCTGAAACACAAGGCAGCCCATGTCTCTGCTATATAGCAGTCCGGCCGTTGATAAGCCGAACCTCCTTGTGTAAACTCCCCGAGTAGGACTCGAACCTACGACAGCGCGGTTAACAGCCGCGTGCTCTACCGACTGAGCTATCGAGGATCATTGGCTCTGCCCTGGTAAGTTTCCTTACCGGCTCTGCCAAAGGGCACATACCCTGAAAACCACATACTGAATCTCATCCGTTCCACTCCGCTCTCTCTCTCCGCTCCGCCTCCAGCATGCCCTCCTGGACAAGCCCTCGACCGATTAGCTGCGGTCAGCTCCATGCGTCTCCGCACTTCCACCTCCGCCCTATCTACCTCGTCGTCTTCAAGGGGTCTTACTCCTCTTACGGATGGGATA
>CANQUA010000055.1 GCA_947626915.1 uncultured Lachnospiraceae bacterium | reverse complement strand
CCCAGCACGATCTTCAGCGCCCCAAGGTTGGTGATCTTGGTGGACGGGCCGGTGAGCATGAACGCCGCCGCGCTTCCTGTCGCGCTCCCATCCATTCTCAAAATACCGTCCCCCGCGCTTTTCAGAGATCCTTCCGGAACCGGTCGACCTCGTCCGCCAGGAGTCTCACATTGCGCAGCAGCGAATCAAACGCGCCGTACTTATACAGATTGATCCCCACGAGTCCTACCGGCACCGCCAGGATCATCCCGGATATTCCGCCCGCTTTAAATCCCAGATACAATAAAAACAGCGTCGCCAGCGGCGGCACTCCCATCGTGTCCCCGACGATCTTCGGCTGAACCACCTGCCGCACCAGCTGAGTCAGCAGATACAGCGCCACCAGTCCCAGCGCATAGGTCCACTCTCCCGACAGCAGCTTCACCGCCGCCCAGGGAAACAGCGCCGTCCCGGTTCCGAAGATCGGCAGGAAATCCAGAAGCGCGATCAGGACCGCCAGCAGAACGCCGTAATCCACGCCCAGGATCAGAAATCCCAGAGCCAGAATCACCGCCACCACAAACATGATCCGAAACTGCGCCAGAAAATATCCGCCGATCAGCCGCTGCATATCCTTCCGGAAAAACTGCAGATAATCCCAGACTCCCTTCGGAATCACCCGGTGCAGCGCCGTCAGGATCTCATCCCGCTCCACAATGAAAAAATAGGACGACAAAAGCGTCACCACCGAATATACGAAAACCGTCGGAATCCTCTTCGCCACATTGCCGGCCACCGTCACCGTCGGAAACGCGATCTGCTGGAACAATTCTCCGATCGCGCTCCCCAGATTTTCATTCAGACGCGCAAACCATTCCTGCACCGGCAGCGGCAGCACCACCAGAAACCGCGCAAGTCCCGAAACCGCGTGCTGCAGTTCCTCCCTGCTCCGTTCGAAAATCCCCGGCAGATCCGCGATCAGGCCCATAATCTCCGCAAAAATCCGGCTGAACGCCAGATACAAAAGCCCCGTGACCGCCGCCAGCACCAGCACCACGATCAGTACCGAGCTGTGTTTGCGGACCAGCTTCAGCTTCTTCTCCAGGAAACGCACCAGCGGATTGGCGATCATCGCGATCACCCAGCCGATGACAAAGGGCATGAAAAAACGCAAAATCTTTGGTCCCAGCAGACAGACCAGAAGCATCACCGTCACCGGGATCAGTATATTCAAAAGAATCTTCAGGATCCTCGTTCCATCCGACATCCAACCATCACCTTCTGCTCAAATAACGTTCCAGGAACCGGTACAATTCCTCCATCTCTTCCTCCGTGCCTACGGTCACGCGCAGATACTCCGACACTCTGGGGCCGCGGAAATGCCTCACGTAAATCTGCTGCGCCTTCAGGGCCTCAAACAATTCCTCCGCCGGAACGCGCTCATGCCGGATGAAGAGGAAATTCGCCATGGAATCCGTGCAGACAAAACCCAGTTCCCGGAAGCGGACCTTCGCCCTCTCCCGCGTCGCTATGATCCTGTCTACCGTCTCCCTGAAATAAGCGTCGTCCTTTATGGATGCGATCCCTAAAAGGATCGACGGCAGATTCATCGTATAGGAGTTATACGAATACTTCACATTCTGCATGGCCCGGATCAAAGAAGGCGCGCCCATCGCATAGCCGATCCGCATGCCGGCCATGGCACGGGACTTGCTGAACGTCTGCACCACCAGGAGATTTTCATAACGGCCCAGCAGCCCTTTCGCCGATGTGCCGCCGAAATCAATATAAGCCTCATCCACCACCACGACCACATCCTGATTGCCGCGCAGGATCTCCTCCACCTGCTCAGGCGGCATATAGCAGCCTGTAGGCGCGTTGGGATTGGGAAACAGCACGCCGCCGTTTTCCCGGGCGTAATCCTCCGTCCGGATCTGAAACGCCGCATCCAGCGGCACGGTCTCGTAGGGGATCCCAAAAAGCTCTGCCCACACCGGATAGAAGGAATAGGTCACATCCGGAAACAGGACCGGCTTCCCGGAATTGAAAAAAGTCAAGAAAGCCATGCCAAGCACATCGTCCGATCCTACGCCCACGAAAATCTGCTCCGGAGCCAGTCCATGATACGCCGCCAGAGCCGCCGTAAGACCCGAAGCGGCCGGATCCGGATACTTCCGGAACGCTCCGGCGTCCATCTCTCTCAGCGCTCTTTCCACGCCCGGCGCAGGCGGATACGGGTTCTCATTGGTATTCAGCTTGATCAGCCGCGCCCCCTGAGGCTGCTCGCCGGGAACATAGGGCGTCACTCTGCGAAAATAGGCTTCCCATGGTTTCATAGAACCACCCCGTCTCTCAGATCAGCCCGTAATGAGCAGCCACGGCCTTAAACGCCGGCAGAGACCTCTCGATCTGCTCATAGGATACACAGTAGGAGATCCGCACATACCCCGGACACGCAAAGGAAGTTCCGGGCACCACCAGAATATTATGCTGCTTGCAGATGCCGCAGAACGCTTTCTCATCCTCCTCCGGAGACTTGACAAACAGGTAGAACGCGCCCTGAGGTTTCACACAGGAAAAACCATATTCCGTCAGAGAGGAATACAAAAGATTCCTGTTCCTGTCGTAAGCCGCCACATCGGTCTTGGCGTCCACGCAGCGCTTCACGACCCGCTGCATCAGGGACGGGGCGTTGACGCAGCCCAGCACCCGGTTGGCAATGGTCGCCGCCGCAAACACCGTCTGGCTGTCCTCCAGCTCGTCCGGGATCACCAGATAACCGATCCGCTCGCCCGGCAGGGACAGGGACTTGCTGTAGGAATAGCAGACGACCGTATTGGCATAATAGTTCGTCACATAAGGAACTTCCACGCCGTCATAGGCCAGCTCCCGGTACGGTTCGTCGGAAAGCAGCACGATGGACGCGCCCAGCTCCGCCTGTTTTTTCTCCAGGATCCCGGCGATCTCACAGAGCGTCTCATGAGAATAGACCACGCCGGTGGGATTGTTGGGCGTATTGATAATGACCGCCTTCGTCTTTTTATTAATGCGCGCTTCAAACGCCGCCATATCCGGCTGGAAGTCCGTCGTATCCGGCGGTACGATCACCAGCTCACCGTCGTAATTGCGGACATAATTGCCGTATTCCAGAAAATAGGGCGCAAACGCGATCACCTGATCGCCGGGATTCAGGATCGTCTTCAGGATCACGTTCATCCCGCTGGCCGCCCCCACGGTCATCAAAATATTTCCCTGATGGAACGCGGTGCCGAAGCGGCGGTTCAGGGACCCGGCAATGGTCTCCCGCACGTCCTCATAGCCGGAATTGCTCATGTAGCCGTGAACAAAGGTGCTCTCCTCTTCGTCCAAGACGTCGCGGATCGCCTGATTCACCTCCGCAGGCGCGGGCACATTAGGATTGCCCAGACTAAAATCATATACATTTTCCCGCCCGTAAATCGCGGCCAGCCGCTTGCCTTCCTCAAACATCTCGCGGATGGCGGAGTTATTCTGCACAAGCGGCTTCATTTTCTCTGAAATCATATGGATCTCCTCCTGCTGAATTATATATTTCTGTCACCGGCCGACCAGTAACAGTAAATCGCCATGATCCCCGTTACGGCCAGATAAAACCAGGTGGTCGGATTGCTGAACCAGGTAGTAAAAAACGCCAGCGCCAGATAAAAAGCAAACTGGCCGTACAGCATATAGCTGACAGGGTTTTTGATACGCCCCAGATGATTAACCAGCCAGAACGCTGCGGCTCCCAAAAGCGCCGAAAACGCGGCCACTCCCAGCGGGCCGAAATCGTAATAAGCGTCGTAAAACAGCGTCAGCGTCGTCAGTTCCGTCTTGTCGATATAGATCGGAAAATAGATCAGCTCAGGGAAGAAAAATTTAAGCCCGGTCAGCGTCCACAGCGGATACAGCATCCGAAGCCCGTGGGAATAAGCCGGAAGCGCCTCCACAAGACAGTTGAAATTCTCGTAATTGTTGGCGACGTAGATATAGGGCTGGGAAATGAAAATGGGCGTCGCCTCATTTTTCATCTCGAAGATCCCGTTCAGATATTCCACGTCATGGCTCCTGGCAATGGTCAGAAGCACATACAGCGGTATCAGCGCCGCCGCCAGGCTGATCACCGTACTGATCTTCACCCTGCCCGTATAGGCAATATACGTAAACAGCGCCGCCGCCACAGCAAAGATCAGCTGGAACCGGGATACGCAGAGGATCGGAACCACCAGACTTAAAACCGCCAGCACCGTCACCGTCAGATTCTTCATGGGACTTTTGGAACCGCCCTCCAGGAAATAGAGCACGGCCAGCGACGGGGTCAGCACGCAGGACACCGTAAAATAATGGACGCCCCGCACATGAAATTCCGAATAGGCATGGGGCACTCCCTGCATGAACAGCGGCAGATACCCCAGATAAACCGCCTCGATCAGAAACGCGGCCAGCCAGAACGCCGACAGGCCCAGGATGCAGTAATACAGCGGGCGGGCGGCCGGTTTCTGCCAGGCTTTCCCCGGGCGGCCGACGATGGACTCCCCCATGAACCGGTCCAGCGCTTCAAAGACCAGCCAGAACGCCGCCTGGGCCAGGAAAAAGCAGATCCAGGTTTCCAGCTGCCAGTCCGTCTGCAGGCGGCTCAGCTGCAGGGCCGCGATCCCCTGACCGCCGGTCCAGGACACAGAAAATATGCCCCGCAGATGCAGCAGATTCCCGGTGCGCCGGTAATCATAAGAATACAGATAGGCGGCGGCCAGAATCAGTGTCACCCCGGCTAAAGAATCCTGGCCGCAGAGTGCAAAAAGATAGCTGGCCAAATAGCAGATACAATAAATTATCATACGTCCGTTCCTTCACAGTCTTTTAACCATTATTCTCCCAGGCCCTCATTGACAATGCGGATCATGGCTTCCAGCGCTTCCTTTTCATCCTCGCCCTCGCACTCAAACTCGATCACGTCTCCGCATTTCACACAGGCTCCCAGAACGCTCAGCACGCTCTTGGCGTTGGCCGTCGTATTTCCTGAAACGAACTGGATCTTCGACTTGTATTTAAGAGCCCTGTTGCACAGTGCTCCTGCCGGCCGAAGGTGCAGCCCCGTCAGATTTTTAATCACTACTTTTTCTTTTACCATAACGTTCCCCCGATCATTCTTTCCCCGGCAATTATTCTACTCTTCCGTCTCTTCAGCGGTTTCTTCCACCGTGGCCTCCGCCTCTGCCGCCAGATCCCGGACATGTACCAGAAGCGTATCCGGACCCATATAATCAAAACCTTCCTCCAGATCCACATGCAGCAGAACCTGATGGGTCCCCCGCGCCAGCCCTGACACATCCATGGTGATCTCCATGTTTCCGGCCTCCAGCATATCCAGATCCTCCGACAGGCCCCGGACACGAAGCATGACCACGTCCGACATGATCACATACTCGTAATCCTCCCTGGCGCCCTCCATCGTGATCCGGTCCGTCTCATACCGCAGCTGCCTGGTCTCCAGCGGTTCAATGTGCAGGACCACATTGGCCGTCGTCTCGCTGCCGGCAATGGTTATGTTATCCGGCAGGAAATCCTCCAGATCCACGGTCACTTCCACGTCCTGGGTCGCGCCGCTGATATCCAGCGTTTCACCGGAAACCACCAGCGTCGTCAAATTCGCCAGCGCAGACCGCAGTCCTTCCACCGATATGCTGCGGATATCGCTGTCAACGCCCGTAAAACGATAGCCGTCGGCCACAACGCCCGACACCTGGTAATCCACGGCCAGATCCTTGACGCGCAGTACGGAAACCGTATAATCCACCTGCTTCGAGTTCAGTTTCACCTCGTCCGCCAGGTTCAGGTGGTTGCCGTTGGCGTCATAGAGATATACAGAGGCGGAACCGGTCAGATCCGTATCCGCGCCCTCCACGCTGATCTCCACGCCGACCGAATTGATCTGCCCAATGACGGACTCCGCGCCGGTCGCCGTGACTCTGGCCGGCATCAGCTTCACGTCGCCGATGGCGTATCCGTCGGCCGCCGAGCCGGAAAGTTCGTGGATCTCCAGCATAAAGCTTTTCGTCTGGATCGGCTCCGTCTGGATCCGGACCGCCGGCGGACTCACCGTCACCGAGCCGGCAGATACCAGGGACCGGCCCAGATACGTTGAAAGCTCCACCTGAACCGGAATCGAGCCGGTCACATCGTAAAGCTGGGACAGATCCGCAAAAGCGTAAAAATCACTGGCCGTGATCCGGGACTCGTCCCTGACGTGGATCTTATAGCTGACCGTCACCGTATTTCTGCCCACGGACTCATAGGTCAGCCCGCCTTTCGTCAATACTTCCACATTCGTAAACTCCACCGGAACCGTCACAGTCCTGGTCAGCAGCGGATTCGACACGTTCACCATAATCAGCCACGTAAATACGGCCAGGACAACGGATAAGAATTTCAGCCCGAGATTATGCGTCAGCACCTTTTTCATCTTTCTGCTTTCCCTTCCATATTTTGAACCGTTTGCTCTGATTCTGATCGCCGGCCTTGTTGATAGCCAGCGCCCGGCTCAGCATATCCGGATCGGTGATCCTCGTCAGCTGGCCGTCCTCCGCCAGAGATATATGTCCGGTCTCCTCCGACACCACGATCGTCAGGCTGTCCGTCACCTCGCTGATCCCTACGGCCGCCCGGTGGCGGGTCCCCAGATCCTTGCTGATATCGCCGTTATCCGACAGCGGCAGATAGCAGGTCGCCGCCGTCACGCGGTTGCCGCGTATTACCACCGCTCCGTCGTGAAGCGGGGTGTTATGTTCAAAAATATTGATCAGAAGCTGGCTCGTCACGATACCGTCGATCTCGATGCCGGTCCGCTCGATATCCTTCAGGGAGCCCTCCCGCTCGATCACCATGAGCGCACCGGTCTTGGCCTTGGCCAGTTCCATGGACGCCCGCACCAGTTCATTGATCGTCTTTTCCGTAAAGCGGTTTTCCTGCTCCCTGCCGCCCTCGAACGGCAAAAGCCCGGTCAGGAGGTTGCGGCTGCCCAGCTGCTCCAGAGCCCGCCGCAGTTCCGGCTGGAAAATAATGACTACAGCCGTCGCCGCCGCAAACGCCACATTCTCCATGATCCACAGGATCGTGTAAAGATGCAGCGCCCAGGCAGCCAGCGCGAAGACCAGGATCACCACCAGGCCCTTCAGAAGCGTCCAGGCCCGCGTGTTCTTGATCCAGACCAGGATCTCATAGATCAGGAAAGCGATGATCGCGATCTCCAGTATATTCGTTTTCGTAATCTGCGGCAAGAATGAAAGCCACTCATAAAGCGTATCTATGATCTGGGCCACGCTCTCACCCTCCTCTCCCCAAAAAACATTACCGTTCCGCGTTCTCCGCCGGACGGCTGTTCTTTCTGCCGATACGCTGCACCTTCACATCCGGCGCGGACACCGCAATCTTCGGCACAGCCTTTACATAATAATAATAATCGTCATCCTCAAACTGCACATATTCCGTCCTGGAGTAATCCACCGCAAGCATCATGAAATGATAGACCGCGGCAGCCAGAATGGAAACAAACAGTCCCAGAAGCAGCTCTCCCATCGGAACGGATACGTCAAAAAGGAAATCCCCGAAAAACACGCAGCCCAGCTGGGTCAGCGCCCCCGCGATGATCGCGATCCCCCAGGCATAGCTGACGGAAAGCCTGCGGATCAGATACACGACCAGGATCCCCATGGCGCAGGTCGCCATCATGACGAGCATCAGCCGGTTGGACAGCAGGCTCTTTACGATCTGCAGATACCGCTGCACCAGCTCCACGGAGCCGTCGTTCGGCATCAGTCCCGCGTTCTGCTTCATATACTGCAGCATATAAAACAGCGCCGTGCCGCAGCAGACCGGCACCACAGACGCCAGACCGCCGGAAAGTCCTAAAAGCAGCGGGAGTACATACGGAATCCTGAAATGGAACAGGATCGGCGTCAGCAGGAGCAGGTAGCTGTCCTCCGGCTGAAAACTGTAGTACAAAATCAGTATCAGCAGCAGGAACACCAGCATCACCACCGTCATCTCCAGGGACGCGCTGCTTAAGTGGGCCAGGATCATCATGCCCGCCAGAAATGCCATCACCCCGTAAGGCAGAAGGCAGCAGACCAAAGCCAGCGCCAACTCCACCACCACGCTGTTCAGACTGGTCCTGTAGCCCAGGTTCCCATTGATCAGGTGGAACGTCAGAAATCCCGCCGCAAAACGGATCACGGGCGTTATGAAGGCATCATATTTACCGTAAAAGCTTCTCAGCTTTTCACGAAAAACAAACAGCTGTATCACGATCTTTTTCCCTCCTTGCTCAGTTCCTTCACCCTCTGCTGGAACTCGTAGCGCTTTTCAAGACGTTTGAGCCGGGCCAGGTAAATCCTCATCACTCTGGCACTGTGGGAATACTGCTTATAGCTTACAATCAGCGTCAGGATCATATATACCGCCAGACCGATCAGATACCCCGCCGCATATTCCGTAATATACGACTCCATCTCGGCCAGACTCAGGATCGCAAGAAAATCCTCGGCCCGGCAGACAATCGAAAGCGCCGCCACCATCAGCCAGCACAGGGTATAGCCTATAAAAGAACGCAGCAGGCAGCGGCTGATATAATCGCTGCGGAAATAATTTCTGGCCGCTTTCAGATGCCTTCCTTCTCTCTTCTCGAACAGCGCGATACTGGTCATCAGCTTCAGCTTGTCCTCATTGATCACAGGCCGTCACCTCATTTTCTCATCATAATAAATCAATTTAGTATAACACATAATCGCCAACTTTGCGATAGTCTACATAAATTTTTCACAACATTTTCTTTTTTTGAAAGAAACATGTAATGGATTTTTGCGAAACGAAAAGGACAGGCCTCAGCCCATCCTTTTTCTCTTTGGTATCTTTTCGGTCTTCTCAACCGGTATTACCCCCACCCGAATAAAGATCGGATACAGATAGCTGGCTCCGAACGTGCCTAATTTTTTCGGGCCGGATATGGGTTCTTCGTTCTTCAGAAGCTTCATCGCCATGCCGAACGCCAGGTCCACCGTCGAACGCGTGATGGATTTATCCTTCCGGCTGACAAACATTTCATAGCCCCGTATGGAGTAAGTAAACTGCAGGTTCTTTGCCGTCGTGAAAGGACAATCCTGAAACAGGATCAGCACATTCCACAGAAGCGTCTCGCTCTTCGTCTCCTCAGGACATTCTCCGGACAGTTCCCGCCGGATGGCTTCCCGCAGGTTCTCCATCGCCTGCCTCCTGCGCTCCTCCAGAACCCGTTCCCGCTCTTCCAGTCCGTCCTTCCCCGCCCGTCCCTCGTCCCGGCCGGGCACGTGCTCCTCCATAGACGTTCCTCCTTTGTATGCCAAACACCGTGTCTGGTCCCGTAAATGGAACCATGATAACAGTATACGCAAGAAGACGTCAAAAATCAACGGATTTAGACCTGAATCTCCGCTTTCATGCCCAGCTCGTCCCGGTTGGCCTCCAGGATCGGATCGACAATCTCCGTCAAAAATTCCTCCACCTGCTGCGGCGCGCGGCCCACATAGCGGGAAGGTTCCAGGGTCTTTTGCAGCTCCTCCATCGACAGTCCGAACGCCGGATCCGCGGCGATCAGCTCCAGGAGATTGTTCTCCAGGCCCCGCTCCTTCACATTGCGTCCGGCCTCCATGGAAAGCTGCCGGATCCGCTCATGAAGTTCCTGACGGTCGCCGCCTGCTTTCACCGCGTCCATCATGATATTCTCCGTCGCCATAAAAGGCAGCTCCGCCATAAAATGCTTCTCAATGACCTTCGGGTACACCACCAGGCCGTCCACCACATTCAGATACAGGTCCAGGATACCGTCCACCGCCAGGAAGCCTTCCGGAATGCTCAGCCGCTTATTGGCCGAATCGTCCAGGGTCCGCTCAAACCACTGGGTCGAGGCCACCAGCATCGGATTGATCACGTCGCTCATCACGTAATCGGACAGAGAAGCGATCCGCTCGCTGCGCATGGGGTTCCGCTTATAAGCCATGGCCGAGGAACCGATCTGGTTCTTCTCAAAGGGCTCCTCCACTTCTTTTAAGTGCTGCAGGAGCCGGATGTCGTTGGAAAATTTGTGGGCGCTCTGGGCGATGCCGGCCAGCACGTTTACGACGCGGGTATCCACCTTGCGGGAATAGGTCTGCCCCGATACCGGGTAACATTCCGCAAAGCCCATCTTTTCCGCGATCATCCGGTCCGCCAGGCGGCACTTCTCATGGTCTCCGTCGAACAGCTCCAGGAAGCTGGCCTGGGTCCCGGTCGTGCCCTTGGAGCCTAAAAGTTTCATACTCCCCAGCACATGATCCAGATCCTCCAGATCCAGGCACAGATCCTGCAGCCACAGCGTCGCCCGCTTGCCCACCGTCGTCGGCTGGGCCGGCTGGAAATGGGTGAACGCCAGGGTCGGCTGGTCCTTATACCGGCGCGCGAACGCCGCCAGCTCCGCCATCACGTTCAGGAGCTTCTTCCGCACCAGGCGCAGGGCCTCGGTCATGAGAATGATGTCCGTGTTGTCTCCCACGTAGCAGGAGGTCGCGCCCAGATGGATGATGCCTTTCGCGGCCGGGCACTGCTGGCCGTACGCGTAGACATGGGACATTACGTCGTGGCGCACCAGACGCTCCCTCTCCTTCGCCACATCGTAATTGATATCGTCCTGATGGGCTTTCAGCTCGTCGATCTGTTCCTGGGTGATCGGAAGCCCCAGCTCCCGCTCCGTCTCCGCCAGCGCGATCCAGAGCCTGCGCCAGGTGCGGAACTTTTTATCCGGAGAGAAAATGTACTGCATCTCTTTGCTGGCGTAGCGCTCCGAAAGGGGGCTTTGGTATCTGTCGTTCATAGGATCTCCTCCTGTGCGAATCGTATTGCATCTGTCCCGCGGACCGGCCGGACCGCAGTGTTTTCTGTGCGCTGCGGGGAACGCCGCGCCGCATGGGGTTTTCAGCGGCTCATATGCTATCATTTCCGGGCGTCCGGTCCGTCAGCGGGCAAAACGCGCCGCATGGGTCCCTTGACGCCACGCCAGCGGTTTCACGATCCGCCGCCGGTCCAGCCGCCGGCTATTTGGCGTACTCGCCCCGTATGTCCTCCGACGGCGGGGCGATCGGATAGTCGCCGCTGAAGCAGGCCGTACAGAGCGGCAGTCCCTCCGCCATTTCTTTGAGCCGCTCCAGCCGCAGATAAGCGATGGAATCGGCCCCGATCAGAAACCGGATCTCCTCCAGCGTCTTCCCGCTGGCGATCAGCTGGTCCTCCGAGGGAATGTCCGTCCCGAAATAGCAGGGGTGCAGAAACGGCGGCGCAGCCACCCGCATATGGACCTGGGCGGCTCCGGCCTCCCGCAGCATCCGCACGATCTGGTGGCTGGTCGTTCCCCGCACGATGGAATCGTCGATCAAAACAACCCTTTTTCCTTCCACCGCCTCCTTGAGCACATTCAGCTTCACACGGACCGCCGACACCCGGTTGCTCTGCTTCGGCTTGATAAAGGTACGGCCCACGTAGGTATTCTTCACAAAGGCCGTCCCGTAAGGCACGCCGGACTCCAGGGCATAGCCCAGAGCCGCCGCATTGCCCGACTCCGGCACTCCCACCACCAGGTCCGCCTCCACCGGCGAATCCTTGGCCAGGCAGCGGCCCGCGAAGATCCGCGAATGATAGACGCTGACCCCGTCAAACACCGTGTCCGGCCGGGCGAAATAAATATACTCAAACACGCACCGGGCCTGTCTGCCGCGATCCGCAAAGCACATGCTCCGGTCCGACCGGATCCCGTCTTTGGTAATGGCCACCACCTCGCCCGGCTCTACGTCCCGCACAAACTCCGCTCCGATCGTAGCCAGCGCGCAGGTTTCCGAGGTCAGTATATAGGCGTTGTCCTTTTTCCCGATGCACAGAGGCTTAAAACCGAACGGGTCCCGGGCGCCGATCAGCTTTCTCGGACTCATGATCACGAGGGAGTAAGCCCCTGAAAGTTTTTTCATGGCCAGGGCCACAGCCTCCTCGACGCTGCCGCTTTCGATCCTCTCCCTGGCGATGTGGTAAGCGATCACTTCCGAATCGATGGTGGTCTGAAAGATCGCGCCCGTATATTCCAGCTCCCGGCGGAGCTGCGGAGCGTTGACCAGATTGCCGTTGTGGGCCAGGGCCAGCGTCCCCTTGATATAGTTCAGCACCAGCGGCTGGGCGTTCTCCCGCGAACTGCTGCCCGCCGTAGAGTAGCGCACATGCCCCACTCCGATATCGCCGTGAAGCGCCTCCAGGGTCTCCGGCAGGAACACCTCGTTGCACAGTCCCATGCCTTTATGGACCCGCACCGCCCGTTTCGGGCCGCCGGTGTCGCTGACTGCGATGCCGCAGCTCTCCTGCCCCCGGTGCTGAAGGGCAAATAAACCGTAATAGATGGTGGAGGCCACTTCCCCACCATCTAAATCGTACATCCCGAAAACGCCGCATTCTTCATGAATCTTATCGTCCAGATCCCAGCTGCTTCCGATCTCCATAGGTTCTCCCCTATTTGATTCCTAATCTTCTGAAAACTTCCTGATAGGCGTCCTCCACATTGCCCAGATCCCTGCGGAAACGGTCCTTGTCCAGCTTCTCATGGGTTTCCTTGTCCCACAACCTGCAGGTATCCGGGGACACCTCGTCGGCCAGAAGGATCTGCCCGTGGAAACGGCCGAACTCGATCTTGAAGTCGATGAGTTCAATGCCCAGGCCGGCAAAATAATCACGCATCACCTCGTTGACCTTAAACGCGTACCGGGTGATCGTATCGATCTCCTCCTGGGTCGCCAGATTCAGCGCCAGGGCATAATAGCTGTTGATAAAGGGATCGTGAAGTTCGTCGTTTTTGTAGCTGAATTCCAGCGTGGGCTGCGCCAGCTTGATGCCTTCCTCCATCCCCAGCTTTTTCGCGAAGCTCCCTGCGGAGAAATTGCGGATGATAACCTCTAACGGCACGATCTCCACCTTTTTCACCAGGGTCTCCCGGTCGTTTAATTCCTCTACCAGATGAGTCGGCACGCCTTCCGCCTCCAGAAGCTTAAACACATGGTTGGTCATACGGTTATTGATCGCGCCTTTGCCCACGATGGTGCCTTTCTTCTGCCCGTCAAACGCGGTCGCATCGTCCTTGTATGACACGATCAGCAGATCCGGATCCGCGGTCGTATAAACCTTCTTCGCTTTGCCTTCATACAGCAGTTCTTTCTTTTCCATAGATATCCACCTGTCCTTTGCCAAATCAATATGTAAAAGCCCGCCGCGGGATTCCCGCAGTAGGATTATAATATATGGAAATGATTATGGCAAGCCTAATCTTTCACGGAAACGCAAAAACACGGTTCATTCTTCCAGCGCCTCTTCCTGGCGGTAAAATTCAATGGCCCCGTCCCGGAAACGCAGGCGCACCCCAAAAATCTGTTCCAGGATCCCTCCCGCTTCCTCCCCGGCCGGGACCACGACCGTTTCCGTCTGCGTATGCTCCACCCGCACGGAAAAGAAAGCCGGCAGACCGTTCTGACGGATCCAGACGGCCGCCTCCAGGATCAGCGCGGCAATGCAGACGCTGCGTATCCTTCCGGTCGAAGCGGCGCTTCGGTCCGGCCGCTTAAAATGTCTCCAGGTCTTCTTCCCGGAACGGACAGAATTTTTCATACGCTTTCTTCCTCTTCCCTTTCCTGTCAAATTATGCTAAGATAAACGGGCGCGCCGCTGTCCCCTGTTAAGACCGGCGCTCTGCACGAAAAGAACCACCGTTTTCATGATAAAGGAGGACGCCGTTTATGACAGACGTTAAAAATATGACCTCCGGCAATCCCGGCAGGCTCATCTTTTCTTTTGCCCTTCCGCTGATGATCGGCAGCCTGTTCCAGCAGTTTTATACCGTCGCGGACACCATGATTGTCGGCCAGGTGCTGGGCGTCAGCGCGATCGCGGCCGTCGGGGCCACAGACTGGCTGGTCTGGATGATGCTCGGCATGATCCAGGGCTTCACCCAGGGATTTTCCATCTGGATGGCCCAGGAATTCGGCGCGGACCATCCCAGGCAGCTGCGCCATGTGGCGGTCAACTCCCTGTTTCTCTCGGCCGCTATCGCCGTCGTCCTGGTCCTTTTCGGACAGCTGCTGGCCGTGCCGACCCTGCGCATCCTGAACACGCCCGCCTCCGTTTTCAAAGATGCGGAAAGCTACATGCGCACCATTTTCTGGGGACTGCCTGTGACCGTGGCCTACAATCTCTTCGCCGCGGCGCTCCGCTCCCTGGGCGACGGGAAAACGCCCCTGCGCGCCATGGTTTTCGCCTCCGCCGTCAATATCGGGCTGGATCTTCTGTTTGTTTCCGGCCTGGGCCTCGGCGTCGCCAGCGCGGCCGCCGCCACGGTGATCGCCCAGCTTTTTGCCGGTATCTTTTGTCTGGTGAAAATACTTCAGATCGAAGTTTTGAAATTATCGAAAAAGGATCTGTCCCTCCGCGGTCATGCCTGCGCCCGTCTGATGGGCCTCGGCTTTCCGATGGCCTTTCAGAATATGGTCATCTCCGTCGGCGGCATGATCGTCCAGTTTGTGATCAACGGTTTCGGCGTGATCTTCCTGGCGGCTTTCACAGCCAGCAACAAACTGTACGGTATGCTGGAAATGGCCGCCACCTCCTACGGTTTTTCCATGACCACCTACGCGGGCCAAAATGTGGGCGCCGGCCGGATCGGACGGATCCGCCGGGGTTACCGGGACGCGCTGGTCATCGCCCTCGTCACTTCCCTGGCGATCACGGCCCTGATGATCGGCGCGGGCCAGGCAATTCTCCGCTGCTTCATCTCAGGCGACCCGCAGACCGTAGAGGAAACCCTGGAAATCGCCTATCATTACCTGTTTATCATGAGCGCGGGACTGCCCATCCTCTACTATCTCCATGTGACCCGTTCCTGCATCCAGGGCATCGGCAACACCCTGCTGCCCATGGTTTCCGGCATCTCCGAATTCATTATGCGGACCGGTTCTGCCCTGGTGCTGCCGCTCTTCATGGGCCAGGAAGGCATTTTCTACGCCGAAGTGCTGGCCTGGTTCGGCGCCGACGTGGTGCTGTTTTTCAGCTATCTGTACTGCAGCCGGAACCTTCAGGCAATGAAAGCGCCGGCCGGCGATACGGTCTGAACGACGCAGCACCCAGCGCCGCGGCCGCAAAACCGTCTCCCGTCTGCGCCTGCACCGGCTGGTTCCTTTCATATCAATGCCGGACCGTCCGCCGCACCCGGAACCGTATTTACCGCTGTGTTTCCGCCGCCAGCCTTTCCCTGCAGGATCTTATAACCTCCCGCATGGCCTCAGGCCCCGGCGCTCCAACGGTATTGCGCTTCTCCACACAGGTCTTCATGCTGATGGCGTCGTAAATATCCGCCTCAAAAACAGGACTTGCGGCCTGAAATTCCTCCAGGCTCAGATCGTCCAGCGCAATCCCCTTGTCCAGACAGGAAAGCACCAGCCGCCCCACGATCCCGTGCGCATCCCGGAACGGCACCCCGTGGTTCACCAGATAATCCGCCGCATCGGTCGCATTGGTGAACCCGTTCTTCGCGCTCTGCTCCATCACATCCTTCCGGAACGTCAGCGTCGAAAGCATCCCGGTAAACAGCTTCAGACTGCTCTTCACCGTATCGATGGCGTCAAAGCTTAACTCCTTGTCCTCCTGCATGTCCTTGTTATAAGCCAGCGGCAGACCCTTCATCATGGTCAGAAGCGATACCAGCGCCCCGTAGACCCGGCCGGTCTTGCCTCTGACCAGTTCCGCGATATCCGGATTTTTCTTCTGCGGCATAATGCTGCTGCCGGTGCTGTAGGCGTCATCAATCTCCACAAAACGGTACTCGTTGCTGTTCCAGAGAATGATCTCCTCGCAGAAACGGCTTAAGTGCATTGCAATCATCGAGAGCGCCGCCAGAAGCTCGATCAGATAATCCCGGTCGGCAACCGAATCCATACTGTTGAAGGTCAGACCGTCGAAGCCCAGAAGTTCCGCCGTGTAATCCCGATCCAGCGGATACGTGGTACCCGCCAGAGCGCCGGCCCCCAGCGGACACCGGTTCATCCGCCTGCGGATATCTCCCAGACGGTCCCGGTCCCTCTCAAACATTTCAAAATACGCTCCCATATGATGGGCCAGCGTCACCGGCTGGGCCTTCTGCAAATGGGTGAACCCGGGCATATAAGTTTCCAGATTTTCCTCCATCACCTGCAGGAGCTCCTGCTGCAGCGCTTTCACCAGCCCCGCCAGCTCCTCCGTCTGGTCCCGGCAGTAAAGCTTCATATCCAGCGCCACCTGGTCATTGCGGCTGCGCCCCGTATGCAGACGCTTCCCGGCCTCGCCGATCCGCTCCGTCAGCTGCGCCTCCACGAAAGAATGAATATCTTCGTATTCCCCGCTAAAATCCAGGGCCCCGTTCTCAATATCCGCCAGGATCCCGCGAAGTCCTTCGACAATGGACTGACGATCCTCCTCCGACACGATCCCCTGTTTCGCCAGCATGGTCACATGGGCGATGCTGCCCTCGATGTCCTGACGATACAGTCTCCGGTCGAAGGACAAGGACTCGTTAAACGCGTGTACCGCCTGATCTTCCTCTTTTGTAAATCTTCCGCCCCATAATTTCATGGCTTTGTTCTCCTCGCAATGTTCTGCCGGTTCATGTTCCAATTTCCCCGCAATATTCTGCCGGTTTACGTCTCCGTTTTCCCTGCATCAGCCGCCTGCTTTGTCCCGCAGCTCTCCCGCATCCGAAAACCGCCTTTTCACGGCCCTTCCGCTCTCGCAGGACCGTTTTCCGCAATCCTTCCGCTCCCTCAGACCATTTTTCGCAATCCTTCCGCTCCCTCAGACCATTTTCCGCAATCTTTCCGCTGCCGTCACATTCCTTCCAGCATTTCTTCTCTCAGAATGTCTTCCAGCGTCTTTTCCCTCGATCTGACGGAGTTGTATTTTTTGCTTCCCAGCCACGCCGCCAGGATCGCAAAGACGCTCGCCAGGCTGATCACGATTCCCGGCTTCAGGCCCCGGGGCATATAAGTAAACTCCACCTGGTGTCTGCCCGCTTTCATCGGCACGCCGATAAACGCGCCGCAGATCACTTCCGCCTCCTGCTCTTCGCCGTCCACCTTGATCGTCCAGCCTTTATCATAAGGAATCGAAGTAAACAGCACGCCGTCCTTCTCCGTATCGACCGTTCCCGCGATCTTCGTGTCCGTCCACTCCTCTACCTGAAGAGGGTACCGGTTCAGGATCTCATACACCGACCGCAACGCCTCATCGGAGAAACGATAGGCCGTCGCGTTTATGATCCGTCCGTCTTCCTCGTCATTGACGGTCACCGTCGTGTCCGCCTCGCACCAGCCCAGATCCAGCAGATAGCCGCGGTTCACATTGTCAAACGACAAAGCCTCCTTGCCTTTCGAGACGCTGACCCCTTCCACCTGGCGGTTGGACACATAGACATAATAATTCCCGGACATTGACGGGGTGAAGCTGAAACTGCCCGTGCTGTTGGTTCCTCCCGCCTCCACCAGGACCCTCTCCGCGCCGATCACCTGACACAGATTATTCTGGACCGTCGCCGGATTGCTGACCCCTCTCTGCCAGTCCGTATCAAAATCCGGCGCTACCATATACCCCAGCGGAAGCGTATAATTCCGCTCATACAGATACGTATCGCCGGAACTTCCGACCAGCCGGAGCATATCATTCTCCTCCTCCTCGCCGGAATACAGGCCGTACCGCACGGCGAGCAGCGAATCCACCAGAGGCGTACTGCCCGTAATGCTGTAAGCGTTGACGCTGCCCTCGCAGCCAACGCTCTTGAAAAAGTCCGTCAGATCGGCGCTGGCCGTCGAAGAAAACAGAGAGACCGTCGGGAAATTCATCCACGCCCCGTCGTTTTTCGTTTTCCGCGTCACCTTCTCGATCCGGTAAAACCCGGAATCCTCCGGTATCTCGCCCACCAGCTTGATCACGTCCGCATTGTCGCGGGTATAAGCGGTGCGGCTGGTCGTCGTAACGCTGGTCACCGTCGTATTGACCGCGGCCTCCACCGCCACAACCGCCAGAGCCAGGATCAGCACCATGCCCGTATCCGCCAGCCTCTTTTTATACAGATAGATCAGGCCCGCGTACGCCGCCAGGAAAATCAGCGCCACATAATACATGTAAAATTCAAAATGCTCCTGCTCCACCAGCTTTTCCGCCAGAATCACAAATGCCGACGCGCCGAAAAACGCCCAGGCCACATGCTTCCATTCCGTTTCCCGCAGATGCGCATAGGCCTCGTAGCAGACATACAGCATCAGGAAAATATAAATGAATGACTGGCGGCAGGGGAGACTGTTGGGATAATGGAACCCATGCCAGATGAAATTCAGCACATTCACGGAGAAACTGGCAAAAAACATCAAAAACAGTCCGCAGTAGACCGCCTTATGCCGCACGGTAATCTTCCCGCAGCCCAGATAAAGCAGGAAAAACAGCAGGACCGCCACGCCGCAGTAAATGTTTGGCCAATGGTTCAGGCCGATTTCCACCTCCACATTGCCGATATGGCGCGCGAACATGTCAAAAATGGAGAAATAGGAGCTGACCGTCTTCGGGAAACTGAAATTCGCCGAGGCCGTAGACTGGAGCGCAAAGATCTCCGGCAGCAGCACAGCCGCCGCCATGCCTCCCGCGGCCAGGGAACAGCCGCCGAACTGCAGACAGTTCCACACATAATCCCCGATTCCTTTTCCGCGATAATGTTCCAGGACCAGCAGGCACCCGAAATAAATCACCATAAACGCGCAGATCATAATGGAAATATAGTAGTTGGATAGAATGCAGAAGCCCAGGCTCACACAATACAGAAGCCCCTTTCTCTCCCGCACCAGCCGCTCCAGCCCCAGCATCGCCAGTGGAAACAGCAGGATACAATCCAGCCACATGATATTCCAGCTGTAAGCCGCCATATAACCGGACAGCGCGTAGAAAATCCCGAAAAACGCCGTACCGAACTCCCCACGCCCGGTGTGCTTCTGGAGATAATACGTAAACGTCAGGCCGGCCAGACCGATCTTCAGCACGATGGAACAGGTCATGAATTCAATGATAAACGCTTTCGGGCACAAAATCAGCAGCCAGTTCAAAGGACTGGCCAGGTAATAGGCATAAAGCGCCGAGAAATTCACGCCCATGCCCACGTCCCAGCTATACAGAAGACTGCCGCCATGGGTCAGTTTGTACTGAAACTCCGAAAAGAACGGCGCATACTGATGATACATGTCCGTCCGCAGAAAAGACTGCTCCCCAAACGGGAAAATGCCCCTCTGCACAAAAATGATGATCATCACGATCACCGGCACGCCAAACGCCGCCCACAGAGCGTCCGCAGGGCGGAACCATATTTCCTCCGGAACATTCCGGCGTCCACGCTTTTTCCGACGCTTATTTTCAGGCTTCCCGCCCGCCAATGAAGGGGCGTCCGCCTCTCCTTCTGCATCGTCCTCCTGCTGGCCGTCCGAAACGCAATGCATTTTCTCTTCCGTGATTTCTTTCTCAGGACTCCCCGCCGTAAAAGGAACTTCCTCCGTCTCTTTTCCTGCATCATCCTCCTGCTGACCGCCCGAAATGTAATTCATTTCCTCTGCCGCAGATTCTTTCTCAGGACTCCCGGCCGCGAAGAGAACCTCCTCTATCGCTTCCCCTGCACCTTTCTCCTGCTGGCCGTCCGAAACGTAATTCATTTCCTCTTCCGTAATTTCTTTCTCAGGGCTTCCGGCCGCAAAAGGAACTTCCTCCGTCGTTTTCCCTGCGCTTTTCTCCTGCTGGCCGTCCGAAACGCAATTCATTTCTTCTGCCGCAGATTCTTCCTCCCGCAGTTCTTCCGTCTCCTCCGGCGTTTTTTCTTTTTCATTCATCTCCACTGAATCCCCCATCAGCTTCTCTTCCCTTTCGTCCCGTCCGCTCCGGGCTTTTTAAATATAAACCATTTGCTGAAAATATAATTCAAAATCAGCGACAGCGCCGATACGATGATCTTTCCCACAAACTCATTCCAATGGAAACCGTCGACCATCACGATCATAGCCGCCATCGTAAAAATCCCCGTCGCCGCTCTGGCCGCCACAAAGCTGACAAATTCCTTCCAAAGCAATTTCGGCGTCAGGTCATGGCTCTGAAACACAAACAATTTATTCGTCACAAAGGCGAACAGCACCGCCGCCGCCCAGCTGACCGCCGTCGAGACCCGGTAATCCGCGCCCAGTCTCCAGAGGATCGTGTAAGTCACCCAATCCACTGCCGTCGTCAGCACTCCAAAAATAATATAACTGACCGATTCTCTGTTTACATATTTCTTCCAGATGCTTTTCATCATTCCGCACTTTCCCCGCTTCAAACGGAGACGCTTTCTTTCATTTTTCGCGGACCTTTGCGCCTGTGATCTGCCGCTTAAGCCCCGCATTTTTTTATTATAGTTTATGAAACAGATGAACGCAAGCCTGAATTGAGCCGCGGCACGGGATTTTTTGCTTTATTTTGCTCCGGGGCGCAAAAGGCCGCCGCACCGGGCTCCTTCACCCGGCACAGCCGCCCCTGTAAATCAAATGGTCTCTTTTTTCCGCAATTTCTCAGCCGGCGCCGCCTTCCGTAAATATCCTGGATTTTTCAAAACCTGAGAGCCCTGCGGTCCATACCGGCCGGACGCTGTCCCAGTCCCCGTTTCAATCCGGCAAACCCTTGGCACAACGGCCGGAAGCGCCCTACCCCCGCAGGAAACGCGCCTGATACTGCGCGTTGATCTCCGCGATCTCCTTTTTTCCATCTATATAGTCCTGATAAATCGTAAACGGATTCCCGCCTCCCAGCCAGCAGGAGGAGCAATTCTCGCACCCGCCTCCGCAGTCCAACGACTGACGCAGGATCTGCTCCCTTTCCTCCCTGGTGGTATCTTTGATCAATAAACTCATGCGTTCTCCTTTCCTGGCTCTGACAAACAGAGCCAAAACAAATATAACATTTTGACAAAAGGATCACAATAACTTCCCGTCGCTGTCGTAAAACGCATCGCAATAAACAAGCCTTCCGGAAATTTTATATTTTAGCGCCTCGTCCAGAAATAAAATCCGTATATGCTCATTTTCAAATTCGTTTTCTGATACGGTGATCCCATAGGGCTTTCCGCTTTCAAATCCAAACCGGGAATAATAGTTTCCGCCCAGCAAAACAATCCATGGAAATCCTGCTTTCTCTGCCCTTTTGATGCACTCTTTCACAAGCGCCGATCCGATTCCCGTATTTTGATATTCTTTCCGCACTCCCAAGGGCCCTAAAGCCAGACCCGAACAGCCGCCGATCCGGGCTTCCGTCAGCGCATTGTAACCTACTACCTTTTTCTCATCCAACGCAACCAGGCACAGCTCCGGTATATAGCCATCTGATCCCAGCAAAAGCTGCGCAAACTCCCATTCATTGAAAAACGCATCGCTGTTTTCATGATAAAATGCGCTTTTTAATGCGTCTTTCGCCCCCTGCAAATAAGAACGTTCAAATGTTTTTATCTCCATTTATTTTTCTCCGGATGTAATTTTACATATTACTTCTTTTTCATTTTGGGAACGGGAAGCTCATCATTACCCGAAACGAGCCGGTCAAAAACGCTTTGTTAGCAACTTCATGAAAAGGCCGGAAGCCCGCGTAAATACTGGATTCCCGGCCAGAAAGTCCGTTATTCGAACTCGGCGTGTTCTTTGCTGTTATTAACTATATTTGTTTAAGTTTTATGCAAATACACGCCATTTTTTACTTCAATTACATCATTTATTTTGGCTTGCTGATTTTCTGTTGCCAAAATGTTGCCAGCTTTATTCTTCCAACACATTTGGACTATACGCCTGTATAATCAACTTGCAATTCTCAAGATACTTTGCTGTACTATTATAATTTTGTGTTTTTCCCTCATGTGCTGTCGGATTACGAACATCCAAAATTTCTGTCTGGTAATCCTGCACAGGTATTGCTATTCCCAATTCATTCAGCCATCCAAATTCTTTTCCCAACATTTTATGCTGTCTTTTATCAGTTTCAAATGTAGTTAGTTGGTTATCAGTATAATAACGTTGTATTCTAATCACCAACCCCCACTTCAAGTGGGGGTTTGAAAAACGCCCCCAAGGGCTCTGTTACTGCTCGCCTCAAAGGCGGGTATCGCAAGCATATATTACTTGCCGCCGCTAAAAAGCGGCTCCTTCACTGTCTTCCTTTCGGGACTCTTCCGACTGCTCCTGAATATACTTCTTGATGGCATCCTCTGTCACATTCCCTACAGTTGCTACATAATATCCTCTTGCCCAAAATGCCTTATTCCATTTGTTCTGCAGTTCCGGATGCCTGTCATATATCATTAGCGTACTCTTCCCTTTCAGATATCCCATAAAATTTGACACACTGAGTTTGGGCGGTATGCTCACACAAATATGTACATGATCGATACATACAGCACCTTCTATAATTTCTACTCCTTTGTATTGGCACAATGTGCTTATAATTTCCCGTACATCGTGTTTCAACTGACCAAATAATTTTTTCTTCCGATATTTCGGTATAAATACGATATGGTATTGGCATTTCCATCTCGTATGTGATAAACTTTTACTGTCCACTTGGACCGCCTCCTATTCTTGGGATTGGCTTGCGACACCTTTCCCATAATAACATAGGAGGCTTTTTTATAGAATCCTCTTCGCTACTGCTTACTCTATTCTCCCCAGCATAGCTGGGGGATT
>CANQUA010000054.1 GCA_947626915.1 uncultured Lachnospiraceae bacterium | reverse complement strand
AATGTCCTGGAGCTGAGCAGCCAGAAAGCCGTCCTGGGGGAACTGTACGACGTATCTTTCTGGATCAGCGGCGTGTACGCGCTGGTATTCATCGTTGTTTTAAATGCTGCGTGCTGTTTCTATTTTGACCGCAAGGATATCCATTGACGGGGACGCGGCGGTTTGGTCTCCAGGGACTGCGCGTTGGTGCCGGATACTGTTTGGCGAGGCGGATACGGTCTGCGAAACCGCAGAAAGAACTTTAATATGGATTACCCAAACCGAAAAGTGCTTTTTATGTAATCATAAATCCGGAATACCGGATGGTGTGCTGAGGAATATTATGCGGGTGATTGAGGTCGGAAGCCAGGGGATTATTCAAAAGCGTTTTTCATATTTTGGAGCGGTTTGAATATGAAAATAGTTGTAATCTTACCCTGATAACGGCAGATACTTTCTCATTCCCTGGTTTTATTGCTGAGCGGCAGGGTTCGGGTTCCTGAGGGCGCACGGAAAAGACTGGTTTTAAGAAGGCGCTTTGCCCGGAGGACGAAAATGAGCGGTAAAAATATTGCGAAGCGCGACAGGAAATAAGGAAAAGACAGAAGAAACGCGCCCTTCAGGGAACTCCTGATCCGTCTATCCGGAGTTCGGGTCCCTGAGAGCGCGTTGAAATTTATAACCGCGGATAATTTCCCGGCTTGTTCTGCGGGAGGGCTGCTCCCGTCATCATTTGGTTCATCCCCACGCGTCCGCGTCTGCCACCACAATTACATCCGGATGCAGCTGCAGGATCGAAGCGGGAACCTGCGGGGTGATGGGACCGTAAAGGGCGCGGTGCAGGGCTTCGCGTTTGGAGCTGCCATTGACGATCAGCAGGATCTTGCGGGCTTTCATGATGGTGCCGATGCCCATCGTGTAGGCCTGGCGCGGAACATCTTCTTCCTTTTCGAAAAAGCGCTTGTTGGCGTCAATCGTGCTCTGGGTCAGGTTGACGCAATGGGTCATCTTCGGAAATTCGTCAGAGGGCTCGTTGAAGCCGATGTGGCCGTTGCGGCCCAGGCCCAGGAGCTGCAGGTCGACGCCGCCTAACTGGGCGATCACTTTCTCGTAGCGTTCACATTCTACATCCACGTCCGTCTGCGTACCGTTAGGAATATTTGTGTTTTCCGGCAGAATGTTGACGTGCTTAAACAGATTTTCGCGCATGAAATAAGCGTAGCTCTGGTCGTTGTCCTTCGGGAGATCGCGGTATTCGTCCAGATTTGCGGCTTTCACCTGGGAAAAATCCAACAGGCCGGCCTCATATTGGCGGGTCAGCTCCTTATAAGTACCGATGGGAGTGGAACCGGTGGCAAGCCCCAGGACACAGTCAGGTTTCATTGTAATCTGCGCGGAAATAATCTGCGCGGCCTTTAAACTCATTTCGTCATAGTTAGCCGTATGGTAAATTCTCATTTGATTTCCTCCAAGTCTGTTTTGGTTATCAAGTGTCTCTATATTAAAATACCATTTTCCTGGAATACTTTCAATGGTTATTATCATAAAATAATAAAGAAGGGGTGATGGTATGTCCGATTATCGTCGGCTGATATCTTACATATACGCGTATGAGGGAGGAGTAAAAGGCAGAAATATTGGATTTGCCAAGCTGGAAGCACGGAAAGGGCAATGCAAGATTCAGGTGAGTGTACGCAAGGTTTATGCAGGCGGGCAGGATGTGGGAGTCTACATGCTGACCCCGGGCGGCGAAGTATTGCTTGGGAAAATGTTTTTGCGGAATGGGGCAGGCGAATTCCGGACGGCGGTGATGCCCGGCAATGTGGCAGGCTCGGGGCAGAGCCTGGATCAATGCTATGGGCTGACGATTCATGGCGTGGAGGATGCCTGGCGCAGTTATACGACCATATGGGAGGACGCGGTGGCGCATGCGGCGGAGCTGGATCTGGCGGAGGCGACCGTGGAAAAAGCGGAAGAACGGGAGATGCAGCAGCTCCCTTCCAGCGAGATCCCGGAAAAAGCGCTGGCGGAGATGAAGGAACGGCCCCGGCAGTCGGTGATCGACGCGATTGAAGCGGAAATTCAGGCGCAGGATCGGTTGAATAAAACAAGGGTCCGGAAGCCGGCAGACGTGGCGGATGAAGAGCGTGTTCCGGCAGGCAGCGGACAAAAAGCGGATGGCCGGACGGATGCGGATTTCGGGGAAACAGGACGGGAAAATCCGGAACGATCGGAGATCGAGCAGGCGGGAGCTGGTTATGCCGGGGGCGGCGCGATGGATTTTGGAGAAGCGGGAATGGACGGAACGGTCCCGGAAGTGTCGGATTCCGGCAGCATAAACGCAGTACAGGCGGGACATCAAAGAATGGAGCCTAAAATATCCGGAATCGGGACGAGGGAGAAATCCCCGGTTTCAGAGCTTCAATCCATGGATATAAATCAGGCCGGATTTAAAGCAGTTCATTCCGGAATGACGGGTCAAACACCGGAAAATGCAGAAATACTGAACCCGGAAGCAACGCCGGCGGGGAGTTTCGGCAGCCAAGCGGGTTCCGGCGGAACTGTGGAACCGATGAAGTTTATTCAGGAGATTGCGAACCGAAGGAAGAGCGTGCTGCAGCGCGTCGCGCAGGTACAGTCCGGCTCCCGGACAGGAATGAGTCAGCCGTCGGCACCGAACAATCGTTCCGTGCAGTCCGGTCAAACGCAGGCGGCTGAACCTGCGCAAAAGTCAGTTGAGGCTGTGCGGCAGCGGGGAACCGCGTCTGAAACAGCGCAGCGGCCGACCGGGTCCGCATGGCAGTTGGATGCTGCGCCTCAACACATATCGCAGATAACTGGATCTACGCAGCAGACAGATGAAGCAGCATGGCGGTCGGGTGTTGCGTCGCAATCTGCGCCGCGGCCAGCTGAGTCCGCACAGCAGGCGGGGGCTGCGTCCCAGTCTGTACCGCGGTCAGATGAATCTGTATGGCAGTCCGATGCTGTGTCTCTATCAATGCCGCAAACAGCTGAACCCGCGCAGCAGTCGGGAACTGCGTCTCAGCAGGTTTCACGGACAACGGAATCCGCGCCGCAGTCAGGCGCCTCTCAGTCTGTGCAGGCATGGCCGGGTCAGGCTTCATCTGTCCAATCGCACCCGCAAGCGGAACCCGCTGCGCCGGATGCCGGGCCCGCCGCAACATTGCCGCCGCATACAGACGAGCAGAATCCATTTGCGCAGCAGGCGGATTATCTGGATCAGCTGGAGCAGGAAGAAGCGGAGGGGCCGGAAGAGGTGCAGAAGCTTTGGCATTATTTCCAGAGGCATTATCCGAAGGTACGGGCGTTTGATTACAGCGGAATCTGCGAAGTGCTTATGATCAAGCCGCAGGATATCGGCCTTCTGCCGCGGGAAACCTGGACTTACGGAAACAACAGCTTTTTGCTCCATGGGTATTATAACCATCGTTATTTGATTCTGGCCCGTTTGGTCGGGCAAAAAGGCGAGGCGCGATTCCTTTTGGGGGTCCCCGGCCATTACTACAGCAACGAAAAATATATGGCCTCTATGTTCGGTTTTCCAAATTTTGTTTTATCAAAAATGCAGCCGGCTGGCGACGGCCGTTTTGGATACTGGTACACGGATATCCGTCTTGGGATTTAAACCCGGGACGGATACCGGCTGCGCGTATCCGTGCGTTCTGTATGTGCCGGGGAGTATTCAGCGGAATGCCGCTGTGATGGTATTTTTCAGGACAGTTTCTTATCTTATACATCTCCGAATGTATGAAGTCGCACCCGTCCGAAAGGACATCGAGGGAGCGGCAGATGTCATGTTGCTGATAGGATAGTCTCTCAAGAAACTCCAGCGCCGCTTTGCAGGAGGCGCGTTTGCTCCGGGTTGGAGGATCCTGATATAGACCAGGTCGAACAGGATGGCGTTCAGGTCATACTGGTAATCATGTCGGGAATGGATCTTCCGGCAGACCTGGTCAAGGCCAAGCCTGTAATAGATGGACTGAAGGAAAAGGTAAACCGCCTTTATAAAGCTTCTGACAGTCGTAAGCCAGAGGCATGTCTGCGTGGAATGGGACGAGGACAGTTTTAGCCTCGTTTTCTTTTTTGTATTTTTTGGTCTTAATCCCGGCCTGCTCCCTGGCCCGTGCAATCACGCCTTTCCTGTCCGTGTCAGGACATTTTGAGATTTCGGTCAGGGTTCCGGATGCTTTTTGAAGTGCACTTACCCTGGTTGTTAATGTAGGACTGAGTAATGTAAACGGACTCTGATTTCTGAGATTTGTTGGATGCAGTAACTCGCATAATAATCGCCTCAATAACAAGTATACCATATATAAAAGCAAATATTTGATAAAAAATGCAGGTTTTATGTGGCCTGCAGGTACTTTTTCTTTTATTTAACGGTCAAACTCCCGAGCCTGGCGTGAAAGCAGCTATCGTGAGTGACGGCTGACATGTATATCTGAGAATGTGAATAAAATCCCGCGCTCACATTGAATTTGCGGAAATTCTACTGTATAATGTCCGTAAGTAATTGCCGGCAACTGAGAAATATGCGAGTATCCGAAAAGAAATTGGAAATACCACAACGGCCGCCGTGCGGGGAAGGATGCCGTTTCCTGGGGGATTTTAATGAACGCTCAGCAATATGCCATTTTCAAATATGAGAAATATGCAATTAGATTCAAGTCCCCATACTCGCTGAAAAAATATACGCAGATAAAAGAATGGGACCGCAGCAGGAGAGGCTGTTGTTGACGGTCTCCGTAATCTGTTAAGCGAACGCCAAATGGTTCAAGGAGGAAACCGTCATACCAATGCCCCATCATTATACAGCTTAAGCAGTGAAACGGTTAGTCCTAATTGGCTGTCAGGTATCTAACCGCCGCAACTGTATTGCGGGAGAAAGGAAAATATGCTTCAGACCAAACCGTTTCAGAACGAAACCCTAAAATATTACGACCAAAACGCCGATTCTTTTGCGGCCGGGACGGTCGGCGTCGCATTTACGGAAATACAGGACCGTTTTCTGTCGCTGCTCCCGCCGGGTGGAAATACCGCAGCCCCTCAATCCGCCCGCGGCAGAAAGGATTCCGCCATGAACCAAAAAGGTCCGAAACTTTATGAACAACTGAACCGTTATTGCCGGTCGGACGCTTACCCGTTTCATATGCCGGGGCATAAGCGGCGGACGGACGCGGCCTTTCTGGCGGAGTTTCCGAACCCTTACGGCATTGATATCACGGAGATCGACGGGTTTGATAATCTGCATCACGCTGAAGGAATACTGAAAGAATCCATGGAATGGGCGGCGTCGGTGTATGGGACGGAACGCACGTATTATCTGGTGAATGGGAGTACCTGCGGGGTGTTGGCGGCCATCTGCGCGGCGGCCCGGCCGGGCGGAACGGTTCTCATGGCGCGCAACAGCCACAAGTCGGCGTACCATGCGGCGGATTTGCATAATTTGAATATTCGATATGTTTATCCACAGATGATGGACGAATTTGGGCTGCAGGGTGGAATCTTGCCGGAGAAAATTGAAAAAATGTTGATAACTTGCGGAGAAAATGGGCAAAAGGGGGAAAACGGCCGGGTTTCGGCGGTATTTATCACGTCGCCTACCTATGACGGGGTGGTGTCGGACGTGCGCGGGATCGCGGAGGTTTGCCATCGTTACGGCGTGCCGCTGATTGTGGACGAGGCCCATGGGGCGCATTTCCCGTTTGGGAATGAGCGGCGGTTCGGCCGGGGCCCTTGTCCTTCTGCGCCGGGGCAGGCTGAGGAAACGCTGAAAAAGGAAGCCCCGGACAGCGGCGCATTTCCTGTTTCGGCGCTGTATTGCGGCGCGGATGTGGTGATCCACAGCCTGCACAAAACGCTTCCATCTTTTACACAGACGGCGCTTCTGCATATTTGCGGAGAGCGGGTGGACGTGGAAAAGCTGGAATATTATTTGCAGGTGTTCCAGACCAGCAGTCCTTCCTATGTGATGATGGCGGGGATTGAGCGTTGTATTGAATATATGGCGGGAGACGGACGCCGGGAAATGGGGCGTTTTGCGCAGCGCCTGGAGCGTCTGAGGGCGTCTTTGAGCGGGGAGGATGGTCTGCGGCAGCTGCGGCTTCTGGACCGGCAGGCGGCCGGGGCGGCGGGAGCGTACGATCTGGACGCGTCCAAGATCCTTGTGTCGGCCCGGTTCACGGGGAAACCGGGGATTGACGGTTCCTGGCTGGCCGGGCGGCTCCGGAAAGAGTATCATTTGGAAATGGAAATGTGCGGGACCGATTACGTGACGGCGATCGCGACGCTGATGGATACGGAAGAGGGCCTGGAGCGTTTGCGATGCGCGCTGCTGGCGATCGACCGGGAATTGGACGCGGATTTGGGAAACGGACAGGGCGGAGAAATGGCGCCGCTGCCGGAACCGGACAGGCGGTTGGGCCCGGGAAGGTTATCCGGCCAGGGGACGTTATCGGAACAGGCGGCGCCTTTGGGACAAAAGGCCGATGGTCTCTTGGCCGGCGTCCGGATGTCACAGTCCCGTGCCGTGTGTTCCATTCACGAGGCGCTTTGCCGCCCGGCGCATGCCCGGCGGCTTGAGGACTGCGAGGGCCGGATTTCCGGCGAATATGTATATTTGTATCCGCCGGGCATCCCGATCCTGACGCCGGGCGAGGTCGTTACGCAGGAAATTCTGGATATGATAGAGGATTATCGCCGCCGGGGGCTTCCGATTCAGGGGCTGCGGGATCATACGGCGCGGGAGCTTCGGGTGATTGGTGAATGAGGAAAAACCATTTTGAAAAAGGAGTCATTTTATGGGAAAATTGATCGTGATCGAGGGGAGCGACGGCAGCGGCAAGGAGACTCAGACCCGATTGCTGTACGAATATCTGAAAGCGCAGGGCCGCCGGGTGCGCAGGGTCTCTTATCCGAACTATGACAGTCCGTCGTCGTCGCTGGTAAAAATGTATCTGGGGAGCGAATTTGGTCCGGACGCTTATGCGGTCAACGCGTATGTGGCGTCGGCGTTTTACGCGGTGGATCGCTTCGCTTCCTATTTAAAGGAGTGGAAAGCGTTCTATGAATCGGACAGCGGCGACGGCGGCGAGCCCATTGTCATTTGCGACCGCTATGTGACCAGCAATATGCTGCATCAGGCTTCGAAACTGGATACTCCGGAAGAAAAGCTGGCGTTTCTGGATTGGGAGTATGACTTTGAATATACCAAGGGAGGACTGCCTGTGCCGGACTGCGTTTTTTTCCTGGACGTAAAGCCGGAAGTGTCCCTGCGGCTTATGAAAGACCGCGCCAACAAGATTACCCACGAGACCCGCAAGGATATCCACGAGGCGGATCCCGGGTTTCTGGAAAAATCCTATGCCAACAGCCTGCTTTTGGCGGAGCGGTACGGCTGGGAGCGGATCGGCTGCTGCGACGGCGGCGGGAATCTGAAATCGATCGAGGAGATTCATGAAATGATATGCAGAAAGCTGCCCCTGTAGATACGGGATATGCGCTTGTTTCGCATACTTTTGGCGAACTTCTCCCTGCATGGAAAGAATAAAACCTATACACGAATTGAAAATTATGATATACTGAAACTATCTGCAGGCCGGATGACAGGAACAGGGAACACGCCGCGCTTTGCCCGCAGATGGCGGGGAGGCGGCGGAAAATGACAGCAGGAGGTGGGATTATGCCGGGATTTAACGATATTCTGGGCAATGACGCCGTAAAACAGCATTTTCAGCAGGCCATTGAGGCGCATAAGATCTCCCACGCTTATATTTTGGCGGGGGAGGCCGGGATGGGCAGGAAATCCATTGCCCACGCATTTGCGATGACGCTTTTGTGTGAGAAAGGCCGCAGCCAGCCCTGTATGGAATGTCATGCCTGCAGACAGGTACTGGCGGACACGCATCCGGATCTGATCCATGTGACGCATGAAAAGCCGGCCAGTATCGGTGTCAAAGATGTGCGCGAGCAGATCAACGATACGATCATGATCCGCCCGTTCAGCAGCTATTACAAGATCTATATTGTGGATGAGGCTGAAAAAATGACGGTTCAGGCCCAGAACGCGCTGCTGAAGACTATTGAAGAACCCCCGTCCTATGCGGTGATCCTTTTGCTGACCACCAACCCGGAAACGTTTCTTCCTACGATCCAGTCCCGCTGCGTGCAGCTGAAGCTGAAGCCGCTGCAGGATTCGGTGATCCGGGAGTATCTGGCGAACCGCCTGGGGATTCCGGAGAAGGATGCGAGACTCTGCGCTGCCTTTGCCAGAGGGAATCTGGGCAAAGCGATCCGGCTGGCCGATTCCGATGAATTCCGGCAGATGTTTGATGAATTGATGGAGTTCCTCAGGCAGATCCGGACCATGAACGTGAGCATACTGCTGGACCGGATCCGGCGCTGGAAAGACATGGGCCTGGACATTTATGAATGTCTGGATTTCATGCAGATGTGGTATCGGGACGCGTTGATGTTCAAAGTGACGAAGGACGCGGACCTGCTGATCTTTCAGGATGAATACGCCGCGATTGAGGAAATGAGCTGCCGGACAGGCTACGACGGGTTTGAAAATATATTGCAGGCCATTGACAAGGCGCGCATCCGCCTGGAGGCCAATGTGAATATGGAACTGGCCATGGAGCTGATGCTTCTGGTGATGAAGGAGAATTAATCAGTATGACGAGAGTAATTGGAGTAAGATTCCGCAATGCCGGGAAGATCTATTATTTTGCGCCGGGAGGACTGGAGATAAAATCGGGGCAGCATGTGATCGTTGAAACCGCCCGAGGCATAGAATATGGTTATGTGGTGCTGGGCTGCCGGGATGTGGAAGACAGCAAGGTGGTGCAGCCCCTCAAGACCGTGATCCGCATGGCGACGGCGCAGGATGATGAGATCGAGACGGAGAACAAAAAGAAAGAGCGGGACGCCTTTAAGATCTGCCAGGAAAAGATCAAAAAACATGAGCTGGAAATGAAGCTCATCGACGTGGAATATACATTTGACAATAATAAGATCCTGTTTTATTTTACGGCAGACGGGCGGATCGATTTCCGCGAGCTGGTGAAAGACCTGGCGTCAGTGTTCCGCACCAGGATCGAGCTGCGCCAGGTGGGCGTCCGCGACGAGACGAAGATCGTGGGCGGCGTCGGCGTCTGCGGCCGGGCCCTGTGCTGCCATTCCTATCTGTCGGAGTTTATCCCGGTGTCGATCAAGATGGCGAAGGAGCAGAATCTGTCCCTGAACCCGTCGAAGATATCCGGCGTCTGCGGCCGGCTCATGTGCTGTCTCAAATATGAGGAGGAGACTTACGAGTATCTGAACAATAAGCTGCCAAATGTCGGCGATTTCGTTACCACCGACGACGGTCTGCGGGGCGAGGTCCACAGCGTCAATGTCCTGCGCCAGACCGTAAAGGTACGGGTGGCGGTGGAGAAGGACGAGATCGAGATCGTCGAGTATAAGGCGGAGCAGCTGCGCTTCAAACCCCGCCGCAGGAAGGACAAGATGCAGGTGCAGGATGCGGAACTGAAAAAGCTGGAGGCCCTGGAAAAATCGGAGAGGAAATCGAAGCTCAATGACGATAAATGAGAGGGAAGTCCTGCCGGCAGCCGGCGAGAAAACGGTTCCTGCCGATGTTTTCTTACGCCCCGGCGAGCGGATCGACGACCTGGAGCGCAACGGTTACGGCATCATCCAGAATCCGGCGAAATTCTGCTTTGGGATGGACGCGGTGCTTCTGTCCGGTTTTGCCCGGGTGCGGTCCGGCGAACAGGCGCTGGATCTGGGAACCGGGACGGGCATTATACCGATCCTTCTGGAAGCGAAAACAGAGGGACGGCATTTTACCGGTCTGGAGATCCAGCCGGATATTGCCGATATGGCCGCCAGGAGCGTGGCGTATAACCGCCTGCAGGACAAGATCGATATCATAGAGGGAGATATAAAGGAGGCCAGCCGCCTGTTTGGCCTGGCTTCTTTTGATGTAGTCACTTCCAACCCGCCGTATATGGTGGGCGGGACCGGCCTGCCCAATCCCGAAGCGCCCAAAGCCGTTGCCCGCCATGAGATTTTGTGTACGTTTGACGACGTGGCCCGCGAGACCGCCAGGCTTTTGAAAAGCGGCGGCCGGTTTTATCTGGTTCACCGGCCGAGGCGTCTGCCGGAGCTTCTGGAAACGCTGCGCCGTTATCATCTGGAGCCTAAACGTATGAAGCTGGTACATCCGTTCGCGGACCGGGAGGCCAATATGGTGCTGATCGAGGCCGTGCGGGGCGGGAGGCCGCTGCTGCAGATCGAAGCTCCGGTCATTGTTTTTCAGGAGCCGGGCGTATACAGTCCGGAGATCCGCGGCGTGTACGGGTACTAGATGGACCCCGGACGCATTTTATTCAGAAAGAAGGAAACCATGCCAGGAACATTATATCTGTGCGCGACCCCCATTGGCAATCTGGACGACATTACGCTGCGCGTTCTGGACACCCTGAAGCAGGCGGATCTGATCGCGGCCGAGGATACCCGCCACAGCATCAAGCTGCTGAATCATTTTGAGATCAAAACGCCCATGACCAGCTATCATGAGTATAATAAAGTTGAGAAGGCCCGGTATCTCGTTTCGCTGCTTCAGGAGGGACAGAATATCGCGCTGATCACCGATGCGGGAACGCCGGCAATTTCGGATCCGGGCGAGGAACTGGTCCGCCAGTGCTGCGAGGCCGGCGTCCCGGTTACATCGCTGCCCGGTCCGTCCGCCTGCATCACGGCCCTGACCCTGTCCGGCATGAGTACCCGCCGCTTCTGCTTTGAGGCCTTTTTGCCGCCGGACAAGAAGGAAAGGCAGCGGATTCTGGACGAACTGAAACGGGAGACGCGGACCATTATCCTGTATGAAGCGCCGCACCATCTGGTGCGGACCCTGACGGAGCTGAAGGAAGCGCTGGGCAGCCGGCCCATGACCCTTTGCCGGGAGCTGACCAAGCGTTATGAGGAGGCGTGGCGGACCACCATTGACGGTGCGCTGGCCCGCTATGAGACGGAGGAGCCGAAAGGCGAGTGCGTGATCGTTCTGGAAGGGCGCAGCGCCGATTCTCTCCGGGAGGAAGAAGCCCGGTCCTGGGAGGACATGACGATTGCGGAGCATGTTGCCTGTTACGAGGCCCAGGGGCTGGACCGCAGGGAAGCGATGCGTCAGGCCGCCAGGGACCGCGGGATCAGCCGCAGGGACGTGTATCAGGCGGTCATAGGGGAGCGGGAGCGCGGATAACGTCTGCGTTTCCCGGAAACGGCACATTTTCCTCTTCGACAGAGGCAGCTGCATTGTGCGTATTCATGAAAATGTTATAGAAGAATCAGCGGAGAGACTGGGCGCGGGCCGGTTTCAGGATATTTCCGGAGAAGTTAAGGACCGCATAACAGTTCCCTCCGTTTTTTGGTAATTCCCGATCCGTACACGTTCTGAATCATCTGAATCGTTTAGAATCAAAAATCTTTCACGCAAAGTATTTCAATAAATTTTTAAATACTGTTGACATCCATGCGCTTCTATGCTATAATCTATTTCAATAAAATTTTAAATACATGGAGGGAATGAGCCGATGGCGGTTTCAGAGATTCTGGCGGCGCTGGCGGATGATACGCGGCGCGCCATATTGAGTAAACTGAAGGAAGGGACAATTAGTTCCGGAGATCTGGCCGTTGCGCTTCATGTGTCGCCGCAGGCGCTGTCTTATCATCTGGCGAAGCTGAAAAAAGCGGATCTGATCTATGAGACGCGTCATAAAAATTATATTTATTATGAATTGAATTTGTCCGTGCTGGACGAGGCGATTCTGTGGATGTCGGAGCTGCGGCGGGAAGACCGGGCGGAAGAACCGCAGAAAGAGAACAAAGATGTTTTGGCAGGCGGGCCGCAGACTGTTGCGGCGGAAGGAGAATGAGATGAAGAACCCCAAGATTCTGTATTTGATACTGATGTTTCTGCCGCTGGCTGTGACGGCGGTCATGATCGGGATCCTGCCGGATCAGATACCGGCCCATTATGGGTTTGACGGTCAGGTGGACCGCTGGGGCAGCAAATATGAGTCATTCATATTTCCGGTTATGACGGCGGCGATGGGCGCGTTTATGCTGTGGATGACGCGGATCGCGGCGCGGCAGGAGAAAGATGGAAAAAATAACGCACGCGTTGTCCTGATGACCGGAATCCTGCTGCTTATATGGTTCAATGTAATGAATGGGTATACTTTATATACTTCCTTTGCCAGGGTCGAGGATCTGTCAGCCGTGAAGCTGGATATGAACTCGCTCGCCTGTCTGATCACGGGGCTGCTCCTGATTCTGGTGGGAAATGTGATGCCGAAGCTGCGGATGAATTCCCTGATCGGGCTGCGGACCTCCTGGAGCATGAAAAACGAGACGGTGTGGAAGAAGAGCCAGCGGTTTGGCGGGATATCTTTGATCGTGTCGGGCCTCCTGCTGCTGGCCGTGGGGATATGGGTCCGCGGTATGGCGGGCATATTGTGGCTGCTGGCGATACTGACCGCTGATCTGGTTGTCTGCGTGTATTATACGTACAGAGCGGCGCGGGCGGACGGATGACAGGAAGGCGATTGGATATAAAATCATATCCAGCCGCCTTCCCTTTTTTATTTCCACACTTCGATCGCTGCCGAAAGCTGCTCCAGCCAGGTGTGCCCGTTGGTACGCAGGGTGGAGAGGTCATTGAGAATAACGGAACGGACGCGCAGCCTGGAGCGTGTCTCGGCCGGCTCGAGAGGACTCAGCAGAGAGCTGACATCATTGATGGTGTAAAAACGTCCGTCGGCCTCGCCCAGGTAGAGCATTTCATGGCCGGGAAACTGCAGAATGGCGCCCGGCGCCAGCGTCCGCAGGAAAGCCGTTTTGGCTTCCGTGTCCATTTCCGTCAGAGAAGTGATCTGAACCGGCATGGCGGACTGCCAGGTGGTGTTGCGGGGAATGTTTAAACCGAAACAGCGGTACACATCCCGGACATAGGCGGAGCAGTCCTGAGAATGCAGCATGCCGCCCCAGCCGTAGCGGTTCCCCAGGGATTTGAACGCCTGGCTTAAAATGTTTCCGCTGGTGAACGGCAGATAGCCGACGCTGACGTCCCGGTTGGCCGGAATCAGGGCCAGGCGCTGGCTGAAGCTGCCGTCTTCGTTCCGGAAAGGCAGGCGGACTACATAATTGTACCAGGACATGCGGTCGGAGACCGCGGCGTCGGGCATGCTGACCAGCTCCAGCACTGTGCCCATGGCCAGCATTTTCTCGGAAGCCTGCGGGTCATCCAGACTGCTTTCCAGATAGACTTTTTCACCGGTCACGACCAGAATCTGGGACATATTCCGGGCGTCCAGCCATTCCGCCTTGTTTTGGCAGACCGCGATATCTTCCGCCGGGACCCAGCCGGGGCAGATAGCGCTGCGGACATAGGCATATTTTCCGTCAGCGGTGAAGAAATAGACGGCCAGCGGTTCATTGACGGGAACGCCGGAATTGGCCAGATCGTCCCATTCGGGGTCATCGGGGCTGTCGGAAAGCGTGTCGCCGTAAGGATAGGCTTTCATCAGCGTGTGATTGACCGCAAACCCGTACCGCAGCGGCATATCGGAAAAAACAGCCGCATCGCGGATATTGGCGCGGATGGCCTCGTAATATTCTTCCGGCACCGGCTGACCGTTCAGGTAAAGTCCGACGGGGGAAGGAAAAGCGGACATGGCTGCCGCAAGGGCCGGGCCGTCGAAGGTGTCCGGAAGCGCGGCCGGATCCATGACGTTGGCGGCGGGGGTCTCCATGATGCGCCGGTTGAGCTGCGCGATCTGTTCGGGGGTCAGCAGCAGGGCGTCTGAAGTCTCGAAACGGGCGTTCCAGTAACCGGCCTTGCACATGGGACTGGTCACATAAGGGGCGAAAGAAAAGCCCATATCGCCGGGTTCGGTTTCCATGCCTTCTGAGATCAGCGCGCCGTCAGGGGCGAAATGACAGACGACGCCGTTGATCAGGACGTCGCCGGTGACCATGCGCCCGCTGTCTTCCATATAATACCATGCGCTGCCATCTTTCAGCCAGCCGGTATACATGTATCCGCGGCCATCTATGTAGTAATAATCTGTTCCATCCAGGACCCACTGTCCTGCGGCGGGCGAGCCGTCGTCCTTCAGGTATCTCCAGTTTGTGCCGTCCGGTATCCACATCCCCGCGTAAGAGGGAAAGCACAGCATGGCCCCGCACAAACCGGCCGCCAGTAATTTCTTCCATTTCTTCATGTCTGTGATCGTCTCCTGTAAGTTGAGTGCTTTTTTATTATACAAAAAAGTATGCCCGGACGCAACGGAAAAAGCGGCCAGAAAAGGAAAGCCTGCGGAAATCCGGCTGTTTTGTGCCGCCTGCGAACCGTTCCGGAAGAGCCGGAAAGCGCGGGGCTTCAAAATTTGCGGAAAATGTGAGAGGTTTGGTGAGAGGTGTCATGTTAAGGTATTATTTATGTCAGAATATTCAGGGCGAACGTTCCTTGCGCCGAAGATTGGGAGATGAGCCATGTATCGTGTTGCCATATGCGAAGATGAAGCGCCTGTACGGGAAGAAAACGCGCGTATGTGCGGGGATATTCTGAACCGGCTGGAGGCGGAGTACTCGTTACAGTTGTTTTCCTCTTCGGAGGAATTGGAGAATGTTTTAATTTCGGGGGAGTTATTTGATCTTATCTGCCTCGATATTATTTTGCCCGGGAAATCCGGCCTGGAATTGGCGAAGGAAATACGACGCTGGGACGACAGGACATCGATTCTTTTTATCAGCAGTTCCGCGAATTTTCTGTTGGACGGATATAGTGTAAGACCGATTCAGTATCTTCTGAAACCGGTGGATGAAGCCGTGCTGGAGAAAGTGATCGCCGATGATCTGAGGCTGAATCACCCGGCGCGCACGGTGCTGATTCCTGCGGGAGGGAAGACGGAGATTTTGCCGCTTGGCGATATCCAGTACGTTGAAAGCCGCGATCACGGCTGCGTATTTGTGATGGAGCAGGGAGAGCGGTTTTTTTGGATGTCCTTAACGCAGGCAGAGGGACTGCTGCCGGGAGAGCAGTTCTGCCGCTGCCATAACAGTTTTCTGATCCATCTGGAAAAAGTAGTCCGGATGGATAACCACAATATCACGCTGGCCGGACAGAAGCAGATCCCGCTCAGCAGGCGGTATAACCGGCAGTTTAAGAACCAGATTGCCCGTTATTTCGGCAGCAGGCAGTAGAGGAGGAAAATTTCAGATGCGCAGGATATATGAAAAGCTGAGACAATACAAGAGTCTGCTGCTTGGCACCGCGGCAGTCCTGATATGTGTGGCGGCGTTTTGGGTTTACAACAACCGGCAGAACCAGACGTTTGAGGAAACCGTTTACCGGATTTTTTCAGACAAGATAGACGAACCGGTGCGCATGGTGCTTCTGACGGACTTGCATCAGGTCACGTTCGGAGCAGGCAATGCGGAGCTGATTGAAGGCGTACGCCGGCTGGATCCGGATCTTATCCTGATCGGCGGCGATATGGTAAACGATCAAAATACGGATGTGAATGTCGCTGTGGAGCTGTGCAAAGGGCTGGCGGAGATTGCCCCTGTCTATTACGGAATGGGTAATCATGAAAACGTGGCAGTCTATGGGATGAATTTATATAAAGAAGATCTGGAGGCGGCGGGAATCGCTGCGGGAGAGGCAGGAGATTTCTCTCAGTTGGTCAAAGACGATACCCTCCTGCGCGGGCTTGAGGAATGCGGAGTGACGGTGCTCCAAAATACAAGCGAGAAAATCCAGATAAATGGCAATACCCTGTTGATCGGCGGCATAAGTACCAGTGTGGATGGATTTTGGCCGTATTCCGGGAAGTTTTTTACGGAATTTGATTCCGAAGGGGGAGATGAGTATAAGATTTTGCTTTCCCATTTTCCTTCGACCGTCAGCAGATATCTGGATGACTGTTCTGTCGATCTGGCTTTGTCCGGTCATAACCATGGCGGCATTGTGAGGATCCCGGGGCTGGGCGGTCTGATCTCTTATGACGAGGGTTGGTTCCCGGAGAATGACGCTGGCAAACGGCAGATCGGCGATACGACGCTGATCATCAGCAGGGGATTGGGCAATCATGGCCGAATCCCGAGAATCTGCAACAAGCCGGAACTGGTGGTTATCGATCTATTTTAGAAAGAAGGGGAGTATTCATGCGATATTTTGCGGTTTCGTATTATGGGACATTTCTGAAGCTTCTCCTGGCTGTTTTGATACTGGCGGGTTTGGTCTGTGCTTTTAAGGGCAATCGTATCCGCTGGAAGGACCTTGTTGCGCATCGATATCATTTACTGAAAGGAAAAGGCTGGATCTATTTTGCTGCGCTGCTGGTTTTGCTTGTCAGCTTTACGGTCAATACGTGGAGAATTCCGCTGACGGACGATGCGACGATTTCCTTTAATTATGACGGAGCCTCCCGCGGTCTTAATCCTAATTCCACCCGTTTCAATCAGGCGGAGATGCTTTCGGATGATGTTCTGGAGAGAGTTATCCGGCTTGGAGAATATACGGATATAACGGTCGGAGATTTGAAAAATGTGCTGGAGATATCTCCTAAGGGAGGCAGCTCCGGTTCCGGGGACAGCTATCGGGTATCCACGGACTATTCCGTGAAATATAAGGCTGACCAAAAGCTGTCGAAGCTGAACGGAAAGGATGTGCTGACCCTGTTCTGCGGTTCCTACAGTGAATGGTTTATCAATCGGTATTCGTATAATGTAGATTCCCTGAAACCGGATTTCGAACAGATCCGGCGCGAAGATTATCTGGATATGTGCGATTATTATGATATGCTTGCGGAACGGATTTCAGGTTATATGAAATCCATGGCGCGTCAGGACACCGGGTTTGTGTCGCCCACCAGCGGCGAGACGTTTCAGACGATCTCCAGGAAAGCGAGCAACGTCAGGAGTTCGCTCATTCAGGATCTGAGGGCCTTTATTCTGAATTACGGTATCTCCAGGGACGCCACCACCTATATGGGGCGGCTGGCGATCAAGAATGTATTGCTGAAGTTCGACGCATATGAATATGCGAAATCCGCAGAGAACCGTCTGACGGCTATCCGCAAATACGAGGATGATATGGCCAGGATCGTGCTGGTGCCTACCTATAACCAGGACGGACAGTTTTATATGTCGCAGACGAGGATCGGCATCGATGGATTCGCGGAGGAAGCGGATGATTTTGCGGTGAAGAAAACCTCCGTAAATACGGATATTGCCGATAATAATTACATATTCGGCCAGATGGAGAACGGCCTCTCCACCGTGGAAGTGGTGAAAAAGGCGGAAGACCAGATCGATGGAATTGAAGCGGAGCTGGATGCCATTGCTTCGGAAGCCAGACTGGCGGTCAGGGAATATGCGTCAGAGCAGGCCAATGGATTTATAACGGTCGATATCAAATCTGATGAGAGCAGGCTGAGAAACGCATGGAAGAATGCGATCGAAAAAGCGCTCGTTTTCTGGGGAGTCCTGTGTTTGTTCCTGACGGTGCTTGAGATCAGACGGGAAAAAGCCGCAGGGAGGAATGAGAGATGAAGAACTTTCAGATATTTCGGTATTTGAAAAAATGGATGCCGCTCGTTGCCCTGTTTTTCGTGGTAATGACGGCTGTGGCATATCGTTTTCTGGCCGGAAAACAGGAATATGTGGCATCTGCGGTGATTCGATATAAAAATGAAGAAGCGATTGATGGTCTGGCACCGGATGGGTCCGAGATTGATGTAGCAGAAATCAATTCTTCAGACATCATAGCACAGGCAATGAAGAATCTGGGCCTTAATCTGGATGATTACAGTGTGGAGGAGCTCTGTGCCTCTATCGCCGCGTCTCCGATTCTCCAGGAGGATACGGTAGTCATTCAGGAAGCATTGAATGAAGAGGGCGAGCGGTACACGGAGAAGCCGACAGAATATGCGGTAACCTGTACAATGGGGAGTGATTCCAGTGAGGATTTTGTACGAAATCTTCTGAATGAAGTGCTGGATGTTTATTTCTCAGAGTATAGCAGCGAGCATATCAATCATTCGCAGATCAGCAACGATGTGAAAGGAATTGTTGCGAAAAATTACGATTATTTGGAGTTGGTGGAGAAAATAGGGGATGAATTGAGCGAAACAATCAATGAACTCAATAACTATATCAATTCTGACAACGAGTTTCGTTCGTCAAGGACCGGTTATTCTTTTCTGGAGATACAAAGCCAGTTTATACTGCTGCATGACGTTAATCTGTATCGCCTGTATTCCCTGATCTTGGGAAATCAGATTACGCGGGATGAAGAAATCCTGACAGCCCGGTATCTGGATCGGATCGCGGAATATTCTCTGGACGGCAGAAAGGCCCGCGAGGAGATTGACGACAGTAACAGGATCATCAATTCCTATGTGGAAAAAATGCGTAATTCCGGCAATACGAACATTGATTTCAATTATATTCTGGACGAAGTCTATGACAAAAACAAGGATGACGAAACAGAAACGGAAACCAGATCAAGCAGCAGAAAATTCACCGATGTTGACCGTACGGTTGAGTATGATACGCTGCTTGAAAACTGGGTGGATGCGAAGGACGATCTGGATAAATCCTTAATCGATGAGGCGTACAGCAAATACATCCTTGGAATTTATCAGAGCGAAGAGGGCGCGGCTCCGACAGCGGACAAAATTTTGGCGGAACTGGAAGAGACGGAGAAAGAAATCCAGGCCTCTCAGCAGCCGGATACCGGCGCGGCGCCGCAGACCGGTGCAGCGGAAGTCCCCGGTACAGCGTCGGCAGAAGGAATGGAGACGCCTGATACAACGCAGGATGGTGGCACTGCCTCTATTGCCGCAGCACAGGCCGCTGATGTTACGAAAGGATCTGCCGCTGATACAGAGAACTCTGCCGCAGCGCAGACCGATGAAACTAAGAGTCCTGCAGCCGCGCAGGAAGCGGGTGCTGCTCCTGCTGAAGTACAGACTGCTGAGACGGCAGGTCCTGACGCTGCGCAGGCCGGCGGAACGGAAATCCCCGGCGCAGTGCAGACCGGATCATCTGAGTTTTCCGATGAGATTTCCGCGGAACAGGAAAGTACAGCGCAGGCGGTGGTGAGCCGGAAAGCGTCTCCGGATGAGATTGAAAGTGAGATCAACGAATTGCTGCTGAGAATGGATGAACTGTATATGATCGCGGATGAGACCAGTGATGAGTATAACGAATATCTGGGCGCACTGAACATCCAGACACTGACCAGCGTCATCGCGCAGCCGGCCTTAAACCTGAAGCTGTATATCGCCATCATTGCGGTTGTCTTTTTGATTATTGGCTGCTGCGGAGCGATTCTGGCCGGCAGAATCGGAGACATTCTGGAATATGTGTTCTTAAGAGACGCGCAGACCGGCTGTATGAACCGGGTCTCCTGCGATAATTATATTCAGGGCATGTCGAAAAAGATCCTGCCGGGTGGGTTCTGCTGCGTGAACCTGCTTCTGCGGAATCAGCGCGAACTTAACGCGGCCATCGGCCGTGAGAAAGCGGACGATGTTCTGGCGCAGATGGGGCAGACCCTGAAGGATATATTCGGGAACCGTAAAAACAGTTTCATCGGGTATAACGGAAGCGGGCAGTTCTGGACCTTCTTTGAAGATGGGAATGAAGAAGGTCTGGAACAGGAGCTCGGGAGATTTGCGATCGTGATGAAGGACCGGTTCGGCGAATATCCGGTGACTTATGCGCTGGGAGGTGTCAATGCAGGAGAAGCCGGCGATTATCAGCTTCGGTCGCTGATTTCGAAGTCTGTGACCGGCAGGAAAGAATATATGACAGGGCAGGAATCAAAGGAAAGCTGACAGTTTATGCGGACGGTTGGAGAGATGAAGGAGAAAAAGGCAAAGGATAAAGCGGCGGCGGTAGTCCTGACGGCACTGCTGATGGGAATGTATTATTCGCAGTTAACCGGCTTCAGTTTTGGCGGCGTTAGTTTTCTCTACCGTTATCTCTGGGCGGCAGCTATCGTATTGATCAGCCTGTGTGCGGTTCTGGTAACGGCAGATTTGCGCAAAATGGTGAAGTTATCGAGATTGGCGCTACTAATGTGTCTTCCTCATTTTTGGACTATTTTTATTTCCTTTCCCATATGGGTAACGCGCCTGAACGCGATGGAAGTGATGCGCCGGGGTTTTTTTAACGAACTCTATTCGATCGAGGCAGTGATCGCGATGACAGGATGCCTCTATATGCTGGGCGAAAAGGCGATTTGGTGCAATCTGACAGCGATCATCATTCCCAATGCGCTGATTATGGTTACGACCGTGCAGAAAAGCGGATTCAGCCGGTTTTTTTCGGAAATGTGGATCGCGATTCGAACGTTTACCGCGGAGACAGGGCCTGTGATCCGGGAGATGGAGATTCATGAAATGACCTTCGCGCTGGGGGTTTATGTGGTGTTTATAGTGATCAGTGCGAGAAAAATAAAAATGACTCCTAAAACAATCATCTTTCTGTCGGGATCGTCGTTTTTTTTCCTGACCGGGTTTAAACGGATTGGCATTATGGCCGTCGCTGTTGCAATTTTGACCTATGTCTTTCTGGACGCCATATCCCGGCATGGAAAGCGGGGGAAAGGAATTTTAATCTGGAGCGGAATTGCGGCGATTGTTGTTATGCTGCTTTATGTAGCCGTAATTTCGATGGGGCTTCTGGATTATATTCAAGGACAGCTGGGAATTGATGTAATGGGAAGAGAACATTTACTGGAAATCATTCGAAACTATTATCACTTTGGACCGGGATACTTTGGGTATGGAACCGGTTTTACGATTGAACTGATTTATGATATCCGGGGAACCGGGCTGCACAATGATATTCTTATGTTGTATATCGATCTGGGCTTTTGGGGATTTCTGGTCTGGATGACGCTCTACTTCCTGGTCCGGCCGTATTTGGTTTCGAGATGGCAGGGGCTGGCGGGCGGAATTTTGGCGTTTGTTTACGGAGTTTATCTGTTCGTGACCGCGGCGACGGACAATACGACGAATTACACGTATGTGACAGGTACGATCGCGCTGCTTACCATGGCATATAATCTGGACAGCGGGACGGCCTGTAGGGAGGAACGGAGATGAAACTCAGGAGAAAGTGGGGATATATTTTGCTGCTGGCGCTGCTTTGTGTGTCCTGCGCGTCTGAGGCGCCAACGGCGGCGCCGGAAGATTCTGCCCCCTGGGCGGATGAAAACAGCGGAAAGTCCGCAGAGACTGGCGTGGCGCAAGGGGATATGACGGCTGCTCAGACGCGGGAAGAAAATTTAACAGTTACCCGGATGCAGGATTTCGATGAAGTTCCGCTTTGTCCGGGAGAGGGATGTAGGTGCTGCGCGCTAAACTCACAGGCGGCTGCGGAGTCCGTTTTCCGGGCAGAGAAGACCGATGAAGCACCGGGAGAGAGCGGCGAATCACAGAAAGAGAAAATGACGGTTGCGCAGATACCGGATACGGAGGAGATTCTGATCAATCCCGGAAAGGGTTTTGTCTTTTTGGGATACATGGATTTGAAAAAATACCGGCAGGATTTTCTGGATATTATTTCTGTTGGATATAACCGGTTTAACTGGTGCAGTATTGAGCCGGAAGAAGGAGAATACAACTGGGAAAAAATAGATGATTATGTGGAGTTTTACCGGGAACGCGGAAAGCAGTTTTCATTCGGAGTCATGTGCGCCAATACTTCCTCGGATGAGGAGTATGTTACGCCAGAATGGGTCTTTGACGCTGGAGCGGAAGGAAAGAGGATCCTGACGGGAGACGGGAATATTCAGGTGATTCCGAACTGGGAGGATCCGGTTTTTCTGGAGAAACTGAATGATTTTACGACAGCTCTCGCCGATCGATATGACGGCAGTCCGGATATTGCGTATATCGATATCCGTTCTTATGGAAACTGGGGGGAGCAGCATACGTATAAAATAGAGGATGCTTGGCCGGATATTACGGCAGATCAGCTGAAAGAATGGTACATAGAACCGTATATTGATCGGTTTAAGCATACGCAGCTGGTTGCACCCTACGGAAAGGAAGAGTACGATGAAACTTATATGTGTGCGATTGAGCAGGGTGTCACCATACGCCGCGACGGAATCGTGACCTATTCGGACGGCTCGGAAGGGAAACTGGTCTATGGAAAACTGCCTGCTATTTTTGAATATCCCAGCTCTTACCTTTCAGACGCCAGAGAGAGCGGAGACTGGCGCTGCGATGAGGTAAAACGTGTCGTGGAAACGGGCGCGCCCACTTACCTGCAGCTCGATCAGGACATGTACGATTCCAACAAGGCGTTTTACAATCAGCTGGCTAACCGCATCGGCTATTATTTTCGCTTTAGAGAAGCGGAATACCAGGGGACTGTGGAGCATGGAGAATCCTGCAGGCTCCAGCTGACTTTCCGAAATGATGGGGTAGCGCCGATTTATGCGCCTGTATCGCTGAAGATTGGCCTGCTGGATCAGGATTATCGGTTGGTCCAGTCATATGCACTGCCGGATGATCCGGGAGAATGGATGCCGGATACGGATACGGTCGTGGAAGCGGAACTAAAATTCAACAATGAAAAGGAAGGAACTTTGAACGGAGAGTACATACTGGCGGCTGGACTGTTCGCGGATGATAAGGACGAGAAGCCGGACTACAAAATGGGAAGTGCCGGAGCGACGGATGATAACTGGTATGTGTTTGGCGCCGTAACCGTTCAGAGATAGGACAGAACAATGAAGATCGCGATGATCGGCCATAAGAAAGTTCCCTCACGCGACGGAGGGGTTGAGGTTGTGGTAGAAGAGCTGGCTGTACGGATGGCTGAGCAGGGGCATGCAGTCACGCTTTATAACCGGCGGCAGAAAGGAACGGAACGCTCGTTGAAGGAATATAAAGGAGTGACGGTCCGCGATGTCCCGACAATTCAGATCAAGGGCTCGGATGCCGCCGTTTATTCCTTTATGGCAGCCGTGGAAGCGCTGTTCGGGCACTACGATGTGATCCATTTTCATGCTGAAGGACCGGCCGGCATGTCATGGATTCCCAGGCTGTTCCGGATTTCGACGGTTGTCACGATCCACGGCCTTGACTGGCAGAGAAGCAAGTGGGGCTCACTGGCGACATCTTACATCAAGCACTCGGAGAAGATTGCTGCCCGGTGCGCGGATGAGATTATTGTGCTTTCCAGAAATATGGGCAGTTATTTTCAAAATGAGTATGGGAGAAAGACTTGGTTTATCCGCAATGGAATTCGGGTTGGAGAACCGGTACCGCCTGAGGAGAT
>CANQUA010000053.1 GCA_947626915.1 uncultured Lachnospiraceae bacterium | reverse complement strand
TACCTGGAGAAAGCGCCGAATTATCTGGAAAGCACCGCTGCGGAGATAGCGGCGGACGTGGCGGACAAGCTGGCGGGGACCGGCTTCGGGACCGCCCAGAGTCTGATGGACCTGACGCTGGGGAAACTGGATTCCGTCTCTGCGGCGGACAAGATCGTGGACAGCGTATGGCTGCGGACCAACGCGATCACGGCCCTGCGCAGGGCGGGGCAGGCGCTGCAGGACGGGAACGTGACCGCGGAGGAGGTCGAGCGGTACGTGAACCTGTTTGAGCTGGCCCGTTCCCTGACCGTGGTGCAGTATGAGAATATGAAGCAGTATTACGAGAGCGGGGCGTACAATCAGTCGGACCGGGCGCAGAAAGTCGATTTTCTGGCGGGCGAACTGAAAAAGCTGGACGAGTTGTCCCCGGCAGCCGGATATGCGGAGCTGAAAGCAGGGACGTTTGGGGAGGCGATGACCTGTCCGGTGACGGAGGATGCCGGAACCTGGAAGAGCGACGACAGGGGCTGGTGGATCGGTTACGGTGACGGCACATTCATGAAAAACCACTGGTACCAGGATCCCAAAACGTTCCTCTGGTACTATATGGGCGGCGACGGTTATATGCTGGAGAACCGATGGCTGCAGGACCCGGACAGCGGGTTATGGTACTACCTGGGAGCGGACGGGGCGATGCTGACAGACACATATACGCCTGACGGGTACTATGTCGGTCAGGACGGGGTATGGAGGCAGTAAATTAACGGCGAGTCTTCATCTGAGCCATACCTGCGGAAATAGCAGGGTGGCCGAGGTGTGGAGATAATAAAGAGGCGGCGAATTTTCACTTGGAATGAACCTGACTTTTCATTTGTACTTTCAAATTGTATGTTTCCGATAATGATGGTATAATGTTTCCGGTTGCCGCTCCGGAATTGCTTGGGCGACGGGCTCTGAGCGGCGGGCCGAAACAAGGGTTAGGCAATAGGCGGTAAAAGAAGCAGCGTTGACATTGTTAAAAGAATACGATAGAAAGGGGAACAAATGAAAAAGCTGATCGTATTTTCTGCGGACGCGATGGTCTGGGAGGATGTGGCGTATTTCCGGACGCTTCCCAATTTTAAGAAGTATCTGGAGGGCGGCTGCGCCGTTGAGGGGGTCGAGTCGGTCTACCCGACCAATACCTATCCCTGCCACGCGACCATGACGACGGGCGTTTATCCGGACCGGCACGGCGTTGTCGGCAATTTCCATCTGACGCCGGGCAGGCGGCCGAGCCTCTGGATGTGGGAGTATGAGAATGTAAAGTGGAAAGAGGACATTTTCCGGGCGGCTAAGGCGGCGGGCTATACGACGGCCGCGGTTTTCTGGCCCATGACGGGCGGGCATCCGCAGATTGACTATCTGATTGATGAATTCTGGCCCCAGACTCCGGAGGAGGACGCAGAGTATCTGGAATGTTACCGGCGGCTGGGCTCCAGTGAGCAGATGCTTTCGATCATTGAAAAGAATATGGACTTGAATGCAATCAAGAGCCATCCGTTCCGGGACCATTTCGCGGTTCTCTGCGCCGCCGACGTGATCCGCCGCTGCCGTCCCGACGTGCTGTTCGTGCATCCGGCCAATATCGACGGGGCCCGGCACGGAACCGGCGTGTTCAGCGACGCGGTGCGGGCTGCGGTGGAGGAGACGGATCAGTGGCTGGGAGAATTGATGCAGGCGGTGGAAGAGATCGGAGAGCTTGCGAACACGAACCTGGTCCTGGTCAGCGATCACGGGCAGAAGGAGAGCAAACGGGTCATCAATCCTAACGTGCTGCTGGCGGACCATGGGCTTCTGCGGATCGCCGAGGACGGCAGTCTCGCGGACTGGGACGCCTGGTGCCAGGGCGGCGGCATGTCGGGCCTGATCTACCTGAAGGATCCGTCGGATCGGGCGCTTTACGAGCGGGTCTATACGCTTCTGAAAGAGCTGGCCGCGGAGGGGATCTACGGTTTTACCCAGGTGTTTACGGAGCGGGAGGCTGCTGAACGGTATCATCTGGCCGGTGATTTCTCTTTTGTGATCGAATCGGACGGCTACACCGGTTTTTGGGAGAATTACCGGCGGCCGTTGGTGACCAATTTTGACGCGTCCGATTACCGGATGGGCCGCGCGACCCACGGCTATCTGCCGTTTAAGGGGCCGCAGCCTGTGTTCCTGGCGAAAGGTCCGGATTTTAAGGAACGTGTAACGCTGAAAAAGGGCCGCCTGATCGACGAGGCGCCGACCTACGCGAGGCTTCTGGGGACAGAGCTGCCCCACGCTGACGGCAGGGTGATGGAGGAACTATTGCGGTAAGGAATGTGAAATACCAACAACCCTTATGCCTGCGCCCCGAGTGACCGCTGTCGGGAGCTGGATAAGAACTGCCTCACGCTGATGACCGGGAACCGGATACCAGCCGTGCGGGGCGCAGGCATGAGGAGAAAATCTGCTAAAACATATCGGATTCTCTCTGAAATCTTCGCTTTGACGTTTTTCGTTTCACCATAGCCCCATCTTGCCGGGCAGCCGGGAAAACGGATCGGAAATGGAGACAATAAGTATTCAATCCCTCTCTTCCGTTACGCTTTTTATCTTCCTCTGGTCCGCCGGAGAGAGATCAGATCTGAATCAAAGCTGAGGCGGGCGTGATTCCCGGCCCTTCAGGAACCGGCATTTCATAAAATTTCCATAAAGTCCTTGCAATTTCCCTTAACCAATAGTATACTGGCAAACGGTTAATTATCTAACTATCAGTCATCTAAGCGTTTGCGGACAAATGAGCGGTGTCTGGGCGGTTCAGGTCCCCGGCCTACCGGATGTTGCCGCCAAACGGACGCCTCCGGCCCGAACCTTGCCCGGCATTTAAGCATTTCCGACGCCTCCGGACAACGCAGCGCGCTGCGTTTTAAGCAGATCGGAGCAAAGCGCCTGACACAATCCCGGGGCATTTTCCGAATGCGGATGCGCAGATGAGACTGACAGGCAGAACATGCAGGGAGGTGAAACCATTCGTGAACAGCTGCAGGAAACCGTGGCATGACACGCCGGAGGGACTTCTGCTGGACAAATACATGCAGACCAACCGCAGGCACAGGTGCGTGCTGGAAAAGCGTCTGAATGTCACGGGAGTATACCGGAGCCAGCACCGGGTCCTCATGTGCATATCCGATCATCCGAACATTTCCCAGAAGGAACTGGCCAGGATGAACGACGTCACGTCGGCGACGATCGCGGTGACGCTGAAAAAACTGGAAAAGGGCGGTTACATCAGCCGGACGGTGGATGAGAAAGACAACCGCTTCAACCAGATTTCCGTGACCGAGAAAGGGCGGCAGGTGGTGAAAGACAGCCGCCGCATTTTCGCGGAGGTGGAGACGGCGATGTTTGCCGGATTTTCGGAAGAGGATTTTGCAGTGATGGGAAAGCTTTTCGACCGGGTCATGGAGAACCTGGATCATTATCTTGAAAGAGAGGATGCAAAACATTGAAACGCTACAAAAAATATATCATGCCGTATCTGTCGGCGTTCATCTTGGCGCCGGTACTGATGCTCTCGGAGGTGGTGGGTGAGATTGCCTTGCCCAAGCTGATGTCCCTGATCGTCAATAACGGCATCGTCAATCACGATATACCGTATATCGTCGAGATCGGGGCGCTGATGATTTTGATGGCCCTGGTCATGATCATCGGGGGCGTAGGAGGCGCGTATTTTTCTTCCAAGGCTTCCATCTGCTTTACCAGCGATCTGCGGCGGGATCTGTTCGCCAAGGTTCAGGAGTTTTCGTTTAACAATATCGACCAGTTCAGCACCGGTTCCCTGGTGACCAGGCTGACCAACGACCTGCAGCAGATCCAGATGGTGGTCATGATGTGCCTGCGGATGGCGTTCCGGTCGCCCGGCATGTTCGTGGGGGCGCTGATCATGGCCCTGACCATGAACGCCAGGCTGGCGATCATCGTGCTGATCGTGATCCCGCTTCTGGGCGGAGCGATCGCATTTCTGATGATCACGGCCTACCCGCTGTTCGGCGTCATGCAGCAGAAGATCGACCGCTTAAACTCCGGGATTCAGGAGGCGCTGACCAATGTGCGCGTCGTGAAATCGTTTGTGCGGGAGGATTTTGAGAACAAAAAGTTCTTCGATATGAACCGGGATCTGAAGGAGCACAGCTTGAAGGCTATGAACATCGTGATCGTCACGATGCCGGTCATGACGCTGGCCATGAACATCACGACTCTGCTGGTGGTCTGGTTCGGCGGCAACCAGATCATTGTCGGGCACATGGCGGTAGGCGATCTGACCGCGTTTACGACTTATATCGTGCAGATTCTGTCGTCCCTGATGATGCTTTCGATGATTTTCTTAAACGGCGCCCGCGCCATGGCTTCCGTGAAGCGTGTCAATGAGGTGATGGACGCGCAGATCGATCTGACGGATGAGAATGCGTCGCAGAAGGATCTGGAGGTGCAGAACGGCCGCGTGGAGTTTAAGGATGTCAGCTTCAGCTACAGCGCCGGCGCCAGCGAGAAGGTTCTGGAGCACATCAGCTTCACGGCGGAGCCGGGCGAGATCGTCGGCATCATCGGCACCACCGGCAGCGGCAAGACGACGCTGGTGCAGCTGATCCCCAGGCTTTACGACGTGACCGAGGGGCAGGTGCTGGTGGACGGCGTGGATGTGCGGGATTATTCGCTCAGGCATCTGCGCAACGGAGTCGCCATGGTGCTTCAGAAAAATGAATTGTTCTCCGGGACGGTAGAGGAGAACCTCCGCTGGGGCGACGAGAGCGCATCCATGGAGGAGATCCGGCAGATGGCGGAGAGCGCGCAGGCGGACGAATTTGTCATGGGCTTCGCGGAAGGCTACAATACGGAGATCGAGCAGGGCGGTACGAACGTGTCCGGCGGCCAGAAGCAGCGTCTCTGCATTGCCAGGGCCCTGCTGAAGCGGCCGAAGATCCTGATCCTGGACGACAGCACCAGCGCCGTGGATACCGCCACCGAGGCGAAGATCCGCGAAGCGTTCCACACGAGTCTTAAGGAAACGACGAAGATCATTATCGCGCAGCGGATCGGTTCCGTGGAAGAGGCCGATAAGATCCTGGTGATGGACGACGGCAAGATCATCGGCATGGGAACTCACGAGGAGCTTTTGAAGTCCTGCGAGGCGTACCAGGAGATCTATTATTCACAGAGAGACCGTGAAAGGCAGGTGAGCGCGTGATGAGCGATATGAATATGAATCATGAAAATGCAAATGCGGCGGCAGTAAACGCTGTGACCAGCGCCGGAACGCAGACGTCGCCCGCTGCTGGCAAAGCAGCCGGAGCCTCTGCCAGCGCCGGAACGCAGGCAGCCGGAGCCTCTGCCAGCGCCGGAACGCAGGCAGCGCCTGCTGTAGACAAGGACGCCCGCGTCGCCAGCCTGAAGAGACGGTACAGAAAATATGCTTCCTCGGTTGGCGGTATGCGCGGCCCCGGTCCCGGCGGCCCCGGACGGCGCGGCAGGAACGCGGCCCAGCAGCCGATCACGAAGGGAGCCATGAAAGACAGTGGCAAGACCATCCGCCGGATCTTCGGCTATCTGGGCGAGGATAAGCCGAAAATGCTGATCGCGTTTGCCTGCGTGCTGGTCAGCACCGTGACCAATCTGGCGGGTTCTTACATGCTCCGCCCGATCATCAATACGTACATTGCCCCCGTGGACGGCAGCCGCGGCGATCCGATGGGTCTTCTGCGGGCGCTGCTTCTGATGGGCTGTATCTACCTGGCGGGCATCGTCGCCAATTATCTGCAGGCCAAGACGATGCTGAACATCGCGCAGAACGCGCTGCAGAGGCTCCGCGACGACCTGTTCAGGAAAATGCAGGGCCTGCCGGTGCGTTTCTACGATAATAACAGCAACGGCGACCTGATGAGCCGCTTCACCAACGATGTGGATACCCTGGGTCAGATGCTTTCCAATACGCTGGTCCAGCTGTTTTCCGGCGCGCTCAGCATCGTCGGCACCCTGGCGCTGATGATCTACACCAATATCTGGCTGACGCTGGTGACGCTGGTGATGATGCCGCTCTTTTTGAAGGCCGGCGGCGCGGTCGCCATGCGGAGCCGGAAGTATTTCAAAGCTCTTCAGGAATCTCTGGGCGCGGTCAACGGCTATGTGGAGGAGACGGTCAGCGGCCAGAAGGTGGTCAAGGTCTTCTGCCACGAGGACGTGGCCAAGGAAGAATTCAATATCCTGAACGACGATCTGCGGGAAAATCAGATCAAGGCCCAGTTTTTCGGCGGCCTGATGGGGCCGGTCATGAACTGCCTAAGCCAGGTGAATTACTCCCTGACGGCGGCCATCGGCGGTATCCTCTGCGTGACCAGGGGCTTCGATATCGGCGGACTGACCGTGTTCCTGAACTATTCCCGGCAGTTCTCCCGCCCGATCAACGAGATTTCCATGCAGGTGAGCCAGGTCTTCTCGGCTCTGGCCGGCGCGGAGCGTGTCTTTGCGGTTATGGACGAGACGCCGGAGCCCGCGGACGACGCGGACGCGGTCGAGCTTAAGCCCATGCAGGGCCATGTAATCCTGGATCATGTGTATTTCGGCTACAACCCGGATAAGACGATCTTAAAGGACATCAGCCTCTATGCGAAGCCAGGCCAGAAGATCGCGTTCGTCGGTTCCACCGGCGCGGGCAAGACCACGATCACCAACCTGATCAACCGTTTCTACGATATTCAGTCCGGTACGATCACCATCGACGGCGTGGATATCCGGCACCTGAAAATGGATAACCTGCGGCAGAATGTCGCGATGGTGCTCCAGGATACCCACCTGTTCACCGGTACGGTCCGCGAAAATATCCGTTACGGCCGGCTGGACGCCACCGACGACGAGGTCATACAGGCCGCGAAAACGGCCTCGGCCCATTCGTTTATCATGCGTCTGCCGAAAGGCTACGACACCGAACTGACCGGCGACGGCGCGAACCTGAGCCAGGGCCAGCGGCAGCTGCTCAATATCGCCCGCGCGGCGATTTCGAAAGCGCCGGTCCTGATTCTGGACGAGGCGACCAGCTCCGTCGATACCCGGACCGAGAAGCACATCGAGCACGGCATGGACCGGCTGATGAAAGACCGCACGACCTTCGTGATCGCGCACCGTCTGTCTACCGTCCGCAACGCGAATGCGATCATGGTGCTGGAGCATGGCGAGATCATCGAGCGCGGCGATCATGACGATCTGCTGGCGCAGAAGGGCCGGTACTACGAACTGTATACGGGGTTGACGGAACTGGATTAAAGCGGGGCCTGTTTAACCGAAAAGACAGCGCTTTTAGCGGATCGGCGGAAGAAAAGCCGGCCGCGGAGAGCCTGCGGAAAAGGACGCCCGTCGGCTGCCTGGATTTCCGGATGAGAGATTCGCGGCCGGCGGGCGTCCTTTTGCCCCCGACGCTTTTGGTGCTGACGCAGCGCGCCTGTGCATCTTTATTTGACTTTGCGCCGCAAATACGGTATAATCGGGATATAGACAGAAAATAACGGACACAGGAGAAATGGGGGAACGGTTCGGCCGCTGCACAGCAGGGGAATTGCAGTGCGGGGCCGGAACCGGGACGATGCGGGATGATACGGTCCTGGGAGAGTCCGAGGCGTTCTGCAGGCGGGAGTTTTGCGGCAGAAAACATCGCCGGCGTCTTTCAGCCGGATCGGGGGAGAATGGTACGCAGGGGGAAAATTATGGCAAAAAAGAGAGCGACATCCAACGACGTGGCGCGCCTGGCGGGCGTGTCCCAGTCTACGGTATCCATGATTTTGAATAATTATGAGAACATTCAGTTTTCACCGGAGACGGTTCAGCGCGTGAGGGACGCCTGCGTGGAGCTGGATTACCGCATTCCGTCAGCGCGCAGGGGGCGCAAGGACGAGGCGCGGAACAAGTTTCTGATGGCGATGTGCCCGTCCTACAGCAATCTTCATTATATCGGCCTTCTGGAGGCCATCGGGAAACAGGTGAAAGCGCGGGGGTATACGCTGACGGTGTTTACCAGCGGGCGGGACCCTGCCCAGGAGAGCCGGTTTGTGGATCTGGCGCTGTCCGCGGAGGCCGCGGGGGTGCTTCTTTTGTATAAACCCGTGAATACGGGCGTTTTGAAGCGGTTCAGGGGCCATTTGCCGGTGGTGGCGATCTGCGATAAGGCAGAAGTGATGGACATGGATATCATTGAACTGGACAGTGAGAAGCTGGGCACGATCATCGCCGAACATCTGCTGAAACTGGGCCACCGGAAGATCGCCTATGTTTCCACGGAGCTGTCCGAGCATTTCATCCCCAGGCGGCTGCGGCTGCAGGGAATGCAGAAGGCGTTTTCCCAGGCCAATGTCAGCCCGTTTAATATCGTGACCTGTACGCTGGAAAGCGAGAATATTCATGCAGTCGGCATGTCCTCTTATGAGACGGGGTACTGCCTCGGAGGGATAGCGGTTGAAAAGTATCCGGATATCACGGCCCTGGTGGGGATGAACGATATGGTGGCGATCGGGATCATGGATGCGCTGACGGCGAAGAATTACAAGATCCCGCTGGATTATTCTGTCTGCGGGTGCGACAATACCCTGATCGCCCAGCTGCAGACGGTCTCCATGACGACGGTGGAGCATTTTGCGGCCCACAGGGGACGGGAGGCCGTGGACCTTCTGATCCGCAAAGTGGAAGAGGGCGGCATCGACAGAGAAAAACGGCCGGCCAGCGCCGTGCGGGTGGAGTTTGTGCCTCAACTGATCGCCCGCGGTTCCACGGGACCGAACCGCAGAAAGAAAGCGAAGGAGACGGCGCAGACTGACAGCCCGGGCGAAACGAAGTGAGAGGAGCGTTTGCCGGGCCGCCGCGGCTCTGTCAGGCGTCGGGAGAACCATGCAGAAAAGGGGGCAGCCGCCTGCCTCCGGTCAGACGGAAGCAAGCAGCGGCTGAATGACTTGGGGGAAATCCTGGTAGTGATCGATGGTCAGATAGTTGAAATCCGAGCGGTAGACCGACTCGTCATTGCCTCCGAGCCCGTAATCGTCGCCGATATATACGACGTTTTCGTGCGGCAGCCCTTTTTCCCGGCAGTAAAGGTCGAGCGCGTAATACTTATCGTAGGGTTTCGGCGCCAGATCGAAAGAGGAGGAGCCTCCGACAAACACATGGTAGTCCGGAAACGCCCCGGCGACCGCGTCGTATATTTTTCTTCTTTTTTTGCGGTCAGGATCGAAGGCCAGTTTCTCCGCTGCGTCCGCCGCGGTGCCAAGCAGGGGGAGCGTGAGGCATCCGGAAGGGTGGAATTCCACGCTGCCGCCGCTGTAAACGGTATAGCCGTATGTTTCGCGGATCAGGGCCGCCTTTCGCTCGATCTGTTCTCTGTCGTCCGCGGCGACGCGGATATCCCGCACCAGGCGGATCTCTTTGGCATCGCGGTCGTATTCGCCGTACTGCATCCCGTAATTGCCGATGATGTCGATCGGATAATGCCCGATCTGGCTGAAGATTCGCCCGACCTGGCCGGCCCCTGCGATCAGCAGCGAATACCGCCTGCCCAGACGGTCAAGCGCCTCTTTATGGGCCGCGTCGAGCGGCTGTTTATGCTGCGTCAATGTGCCGTCCAGATCCATTGCGATCAGCTGTATGTTCTTTGTGTTCATGAATGGTTACGTTCCCCTTTCTGTTTGGCCGGATGACCGCCGGAAGTTGGTCCCGGCCGTCCGGCGAGGCCCACGCTTTCCCGGTTCAGGTGGTTTGGTTTATAGTAGGATGAAAATAATTATAAAGGAAACGATAAAAAAATCAATAGACAGTCAGAAACAGGCCGCGAAATTGACAAGTTGTCTGTATTTTGTGGCGAAACGGTCAAAAACCGTCATTTGTGAGGTGCAGATATGCTGAAAAATGAACGTGAGCGCGAGATTATTGAAGCAATGAAGGACAGGGACGGCCGGATCGGCGTAAAAGAACTGTGTTCTGCGCTTTATGCCAGCGAATCAAGTATCCGGCGCGATCTGGCCGCGCTGGAAAACAGAGGGCTGATCAAACGTACCCGCGGCGGCGCGGAGCTGCTCGCGGATTATTCCGGCGTCGTCGAGTTCCGCAAGCGTACCTGCCATAATGTGGAAGCGAAGAAAGCGATTGCCGAAAAAGCGGCGGGCCTGATCGAGGATGGGAACGTCCTTTTTCTGGATCAGTCTTCCACCTCGTTTTATCTTGCCCGGGCGATCATGGACCGGAATTCCCTGACAATCGTCACCAACAATGTCGAGATCATCAGTCTCATGGCGGACACCAGGATCAAAACCATCGCGTCGGGAGGATATCTGAGCGGGGAAAACCGCGTCTGCCTGCTGGGAGCGGATGCGCAGTATATATTTGAGCATATGTTTGCCGATCTGGCGTTTTTTTCCGCGAAAGCGCTTTCGGACGAGGGGATCGTTTACGACTGCACGCGCGAAGAGGTGCTGGTCCGCGGGGCCATGATCCGCAACGCCCGGAAAAAAGCGTTTCTTTGCGACAGCGAAAAGTTTCATACGCGCGCGGTTTTCAGACAGTGCGGGCTTGGCGAGCTGGATTATCTGATCAGCGAAGACCGGGAGGCTTCGGAAGCATACCGGGCGTGTGCAAAATCGCTGACGATTCTGTAAGGCTGTCCCGGCCGGCAGAAAAAAGTTTCAAAAAATATTAATAATATTATTAGGGAGCCGGAAAATGACGCGTTTTAGCGCGGTCCGGTAAAATAGCAAAAATTTAAGTGAAAACGAATGGAGAGGGAACGGATTACTAATAGTATTAGTAATAATACTATTAGAACCGTTCCTTTTTTTATTACATACTAATTTTTCACATCTTTTGTGAATGTTGACAAAAAATAGGAATCATTTATAATCAATATCAAGATAAATCAGACAAAATTTCAGGGAGAAAAAAGCATGAAATTAAAACCAGAAAGTTTTGCTTTACAGGATTATCTCCACCAGACGTTTACCTGCGGCTGCGGAAGGATACATCATACAGATTTGGAGAGGATTCTGCTGGAAGCGGGAGCGGTCAGGAAAGTTCCGCAGTTGATCCGGGAACTGGGGTACCGCAAAGTATTTGTTGTTTCGGATCAGAACACCAGGCGGGCGGCAGGAGAGCAGCTTGAGAGGATCCTGACGGAGGCGGGGATTCCTTTCGTATCCTATTGTTTTTCCCAGGATCCGCTGGTCCCGGACGAGCATGCCGCGGGAGAGCTGCTGATGCGCTTCGATCATGAATGCGACCTGATTCTGGGCGTCGGCACGGGGACGATCAACGACCTGTGCAAGTTCATGAGCTACCAGCTTGACCGGAATTATTTCATTTTTGCAACGGCTCCTTCGATGGACGGGTTCGTTTCCATCGGGGCGGCGCTGATCGACGGCAATATGAAGGTCACCCATGAAGCGCACGTCCCCCAGGCGGTGATCGGGGATGTGGATATCCTCGCGCAGGCCCCGATGGATATGATCGCGGCTGGCGTGGCGGACGTGATGGGGAAATATACCTGCCTCTGCGACTGGCGGCTGGCGCACACCGTAACCGGCGAATACTTCTGCCCGGAAGTAGAGAAGATGGTCCGGATCGCCCTGAAGCGGATGATGGACCAGGTAAAATACATAAAAACCCGGGATCCGGCGACGATCGAGGCGGTGATGGAAGCGCTGATCCTGACCGGTATCGCCATGAGCTTTGTGGGAAACTCGCGGCCGGCTTCCGGCTGTGAGCACCATATATCCCATTACTGGGAGATGATGTTTTTATTTGAAGGACGTCAGGCGGTCCTTCACGGAACCAAGGTAGGCATAGGGACAGTGATCGTGTCCCGGATGTACCGGCAGTTCCTGAGAAAGGGGGTAGATTATCAGGAAGCAGAGAGGAAAGCGGATACGTTTGATCTGAAAGAATGGGAGGAGGAAATGAAGCGGGTATACGGACCCGCGGCCCAGGGCGTGATCTCGCTGGAGCGGAGTGAAGGGAAGAATTTCCCGGAGGGCGTGAAGCTCCGGCTGAAAACAATCCGGGGGCATATGAGTGAGATCCGTCAGATGATCGAAACGTTAGCGCCGGATTCAGAGGCCATACAGGAAGTACTGATCGAGCTGGGGGCGCCCGTCAGTCCCGCGCAGCTTGGCATCAGCCGGGATACGACGGCGGACAGCATAAAGGTTGCCAAGGAGGTCAGGAACCGCTATACGCTCCTGCAGTTTTTGTGGGACCTGGGGCTTCTGGAGGAGATGGCGGAAGAGAACGCGGATGAGATCATGGACGGCGGCATGGAAGCAGCCGGAGCGAGAGAAGCGCAGGCCGCGGCAGGCGAGCGGAAAGAAGCGGCGGCAAGCGTACAAAAAACAGAACTGAGCGCATAGAAAGGGATAAAGATATGAAAATAAGCATACAGACCGGCGGCCTGGTGAATTACCGGGGATTGGAAGAAGGGTACCGGCTGATCCGGGAAGCGGGCTTTGAAGCGATTGACTGGAACATTGACTCGGCCTGGGACAGCTCCCAGTTTAAGAAGAAGCAGCTGCCGCACTGTATTTTTGAGGATTCTCTTGAGGACATTCATTCGTATTACCGGGAGGAGCTGGAGGTGATCCGGAAAAACGGTCTGGAGATCTGGCAGGCGCACGCTCCGTTCCCGCCCTATGTGCAGGGCTTCCCGGAACTTAACGAGTATGCGATCGGGGTTTATAAGCAGTGTATCCGTTTCTGCGCCGGCGCCGGGGTCCGGTACCTGGTGGTGCACGGCATCAGCCATTCCGTAAACGATGATACACAGACGCCGGAAAGCATCCGCCGGATGAACCTGCATCTGTATGAGAGCCTGATACCGGTCCTTGCGGAGACGGAGCTGGTGGTCTGCCTGGAGAACCTGTTCATTTCCCATGAGGGACACATGCTGGAGGGTGTGTGCGCCCGGCCGGAGGAGGCCTGCGGATACATCGATTACCTGAATGAGAAGGCCGGAAAGGAATGTTTCGCGCTGTGCCTTGATACGGGGCACCTGAACCTGGTGGGAAAGAGGCAGAAGCCCTACATCCTGGAACTGGGGAAACGGATCCGCGCCCTGCATCTCCATGATAACGGCGGCATGCAGGACGAGCATCTGGCCCCCTATACGGGAAACATACTCTGGAGAGACGTAGTGGACGGCCTGGCGGAGATCGGGTATGACGGTTCCCTGAATTTTGAGACGTTCCGTCAGATCTCGCCGTACAGGATGGAGAAGGAAATGGTTCCGGTCTGGCTGAGGACCATCTACGAGACGGGGTGCGTGTTCCGGACGCGGATCGAAGCGGCGCAGGGTACAAAAATGTAAAAGATAGAGGTGAGTTATGGGGAAGATAGTATTAAAAAACATCTGTAAAAATTTTGGCGAGGTAAAGGTACTGGAAAATCTGGATCTGACCATCGAGGACGGGACCTTCACGGTGCTGGTCGGTTCCTCCGGCTGCGGGAAAACGACGCTTCTGCGCATTATAGCGGGGATCGGGCCGGCGACCTCCGGGGAGATATATCTGAACGATGAGGAGATCAGCGACGTAGCCCCGGGCAGGCGAAACATCGCCATGGTATTCCAGAATTACGCGATCTATCCCAATATGACGGTCAAGGGCAACATCGAGTTCGGTCTGAAGAATAATCATGTGCCCAAGGCGGAGAGGGAAAGGCTGATCAGCGAGATCGCGGAGAGCGTGGGGCTGACGGAGCTTCTCAAGCGCAAGCCCAGCGCGCTGTCGGGCGGCCAGAGGCAGAGGGTCGCGCTGGCCAGGGCCATGGTAAAGAAGCCGGAAGTATTCCTGATGGACGAGCCGCTGTCCAATCTGGACGCCAAGCTGCGGATCCAGATGAGGAGCGAGCTGATCGAGCTCCATAAACGCTTAAAGACCACGTTCGTCTATGTGACCCACGACCAGGTAGAGGCCATGAGCATGGCGGACAAGATCGTACTGATGGAGAAAGGCGTGATCCAGCAGCAGGGTTCCCCGGAGGAAATCTATCGCAACCCCAGCAATGTATTTACGGCCCAGTTTATCGGCACTCCGGCCATGAACATACTGAAGCTCCCGAACGGCTGCCATATGGGGTTCCGGCCCGAGAAGGCGCTGATGTCGGAGACGGCCCCTTATGAAAACTGCGCTTACAGGACGCAGGGCCAGGTGCTGACCAGGGAAATGCTGGGGTCGGAGACGCTTTACAAAGTCATGGTCGCCCATGTGGACGGCAGTTCCCAGCCGGTCATGGTCAAGATGACGGAGGAGACGATCGCGGAGGACCGGAGCGTGCGGATCGCCGTACCGGAAAAAGACCTGTACTTTTTTGACCGGGAGGAGGCGCGTATCCGGAAGGAAGAAAAGCCCGGGCAGTATGAGGAATGCCTGCGCTGTCTCAGGGAGGTGCGGACATGACGCTGAAAAGTAAGAAAGAGGAAGCGGGCGGAAAAAAGAAGAAGGGGCTTCGGAGCTTTCTGAGCAATAAGCTGCCGCCCTACATCATGGTCGCCCCGGCCATCATCTTTTTCCTGCTGTTTACGGTCTATCCGATCGTGGATATGATCATTTTAAGCTTTTATGAATGGAACGTGATCCAGCCGCGCAAGTGGGTGGGGCTGTGGAATTATAAATATCTGTTTGACATTCAGATCGACTTTAAGATCGCGCTCCAGAATACCATCGTTTACACCGTGAGCGAAGTGTTTTTCCTGATTCTGTTCGCGCTGATCTTTTCGGTCTGGCTGCAGAAGGATTCGAAGGTCAACGCGGTGCTGCAGAGGATCATGTTCTTCCCGCATCTGTGCGCGATGCTGGCGGTATCGGTCATGTTCTCCTGGCTGATGGACGAGAACGGGCTGTTCAATATGGTGCTGTCGTTCTTCCATCTGCCGGGGCTGAGGTGGCTGAACAGCTCCTCTACGGCGATGATGTCGGTGGTCATCGTGTCAGTCTGGAAAAGCATCGGATACCAGACCCTGATCCTGCTGTCGGCGCTGAAGACGATACCGGCGGACATCTACGAGGCGGCGGCCCTGGACAATACGGGCCCGGTGAGGAAGTTTTTCTGCATTACCATACCGCTTCTGTCGCCGCAGCTGTTCTTTATGCTGATCACGATCACCATGAGCTCCTTCAAGGTCTTTGATTCGGTGCGGATGCTGACGAAGGGCGGCCCGGGCAAATCGACGGTGGTGCTGGTTTATTATATCTGGTCGTACGCGCAGTCCAACCTGAAGTACGGCGTGGCCGCTGCGGCCGGGGTTGTCCTGCTGGTGATCCTGCTGATCCTGACGTTCTTCTATTTCAGGATCCTGGACAAGAAAGTACATTATCAGTAGAAAGGGGGAAACGGTATGACAGCGAAGCAGAAAAGAAAGATTGCGAGGATCGTGACAGGGACGCTGAATACGCTGTTTAAGGTGTTTGTCGGATTCCTGTTCCTGTTCCCCTTCTACTGGATGGCGATCACTTCGGTGAAACCGTACCTGGAGACCCTGCAGTTCCCGCCGACGCTCTGGCCGAAGAATTTCACGTGGAGCGGCTATCAGACGGTATTCCGGGAACTGAATATCTGGATGTATATAAAGAATACGATCATCGTCACAGGCAGCGTCATGGTGATTCAGATCTTCGTCGACGTGCCGGCGGCCTACGCCTTTGCCAGGTGGAAATTCAAAGGGAGCGGGATTCTGTGGCTCCTTGTCATGGCGGCCTTTATGGTTCCGGGCCAGCTGACATTTATCGCGATCTACTTTATGTTTGCCGACTGGGGAATCTTAAACTCCCTGCTGCCCCAGATCCTCCCGTCAGGGGCCAGCGCATTCGCGATCTTCCTGCTGAGGCAGAACTTCAAGCAGATCCCGGAGGAGCTGATCGAATCGGCCCGTCTGGATAACGCGTCGGAATGGAAGATTATGTGGAGGCTGATGATCCCCATGTCCAAAGCGACGGTCGTGACGACGCTGCTGTTCAGCTTTATCGGACACTGGAACGCGTATTTCTGGCCTCTCGTCATGACAAGGGATGAAAAGCTCAAGCCCATCACGCTGGCGATCGAGCGTCTGAAGGATATGGAGAGAGGTTTGGATTATACCGTCATTATGGCAGGAAATATCATCCTGGTGCTGCCGGTCGTGGTACTGTTCCTGCTGTTCAGCAAAAAGATTATTCAGGCCATGGCATATCGTGGCATGAAATAATAAAGCAACCCATTAACAAGAAGAAAAAAAGAAAGAATGTTGTCAGGAGGAAAACATGAAAAAAGAATTGAAAAAAGCAGTATCTTTGGGGATTGGCATCTGTATGATTCTGTCACTGGCGGCCTGCACGGGTTCCGGTTCGGGGACGGCCGCGACGACCGCGGCGTCCACCACAGCCGCCGCGGCCACGGCAGCGGCAACGACCACGGCGACCACCGCTGCGGCAGCTTCTGCGGAAACCACCGCCGCGGCGACGGAGCCGGCAAAAGAGTACCCGGCTTATGTAACCGAGCCCATCACGATCGATTTCTGGCATACGTATCAGTCCGGCACCCTGGCGGATTACGCGGCGGATGTAGTAAAGCGTTTCAATGAACAGAATGAGTACGGGATCACGGTAGTCGGGACTTATATGGGAAGTTACGCGGACATCCGGACGCAGGCCAGCACGTCGATCGGCGCCGGGACGCAGCCGCAGGTGATTATTAATGCCATGAACCGGATCCTGGCGAATACGGACTGCCTTTTGGACATGCTGCCCTATGCGGAGCGGGACGGCTTCGATCTGAGCGGATTTATCGAGGGCGTACAGCCGGGCATGTATTATGACGGACATCTGTATAATATGCCGATCCAGCGTTCCTGCCCGCTGCTTTACTACAATAAGGATATGTTTGCGGCGGCCGGTTATGATGAGATCCCCAGCGATTTCGGCGAATTCCTTCAGGCCTGCAAGAAGGTGGCCGAGGTAAACAACGTCCATGGGTTCGAGCTGGTATTTGACGCGGCGTTCTATCAGGAAGCGCTTCTGTGCTCCCTGGGTTCCACAGGCCTCTGCAATCCCGATGAGAACGGTGCGGACTGCCTGACGGACGGGTCGCTCCTCAAGCTGATGACCGACTGGAGACAAGGGATCGACGAGGGCTGGCTGATCGCTCCTCCGGTATCCGACGTATATAACGGGATGTATCAGTCGCTGTATTCCGGCCAGCTGGCCGCGTTCTTCGCCAGCAGCGCGGTGCTTAACACGGTCACGACCTATGGAGCGGAAGCGGGAATCAATGTAGGCGTATCCCCGATGCCGGCTTACGGCGGGTTCGGCGGAACAGGCGGTGGCGGAGACGTTTCCATCATAGCGTCCAATAACAATGAACAGCAGCTGGCGGCATCCTGGGAATTCGTGAAATTCCTGATGTCGGACGAGGAGATCGCGACCCGCAGCAAGGCGTCCGGATATCTGCCGGTGACGGAAGGCTCCGTGAAGCTGATGGAGGACTTCTTCAAGGAGAACCCCAATTTCGCAACCGCGTTTGAGGCGAGAAAGCAATCCACCGATGTGGTCGGAGAGGGCGTAAAGAAGAGCGAGTGGAACACGCAGTTTACGACGATGATGTCCTATGTCATTCAGGATCAGTCCATGACGCCTGAGGAAGGCCTGGATTTCCTGGAGGAAATGTCCAAAACGATCTTCATCGATTAACCGTGCGGCGGCGCTGTTAATGACAGAAAGAGAAAGGATTGCGGGCTCCCGGCGGGTGCCCGCAATTCCTGCAGGAGAGCGAGGGAAGGATGAAAAAATACGGATATGTTCTGATTTTATGCAGTCTGCTGGCGTTTTTGTGTCCGGCGTGCGGCGGTCAGACGGAGGTTCCCGGAGCCGGGACGGAGAGCGGGGAAACCGCGGCGGGGACCGGCGCTGCGGAGAAACAGGAAGAGGTTCAGCCCGCGGGGGATGAAATAACGGAAGCGGAAGCCGCGGGTCAGACAGAGACAGAACAGGCGGACACGGTGGCGATTGTCATTGGGGACGAGGAAAACCGCGGCCTGGCGGACCAGCTCCAGGCGGCCATGGGCGGCGATGCCTTTGTCACGGATCAGTATGACGCGGACGCGCCGGGAGAAAAGATCCTGCTGGGAAATACTTCCGCCGAGCGATCGGCTTCCTGCGCGGAGGGAGTCCGCGAACGTGACTGCGTGATCCGCTTTTTTCCGGAGGAAATCGTGATCCTGGGCGGTTCCCCGGAAAAGCTTAGTAAAGCGGTGGAATATTTTGAGAAGAACTATGTGTCCTCCTGGAAAGCCGGCGGCGGTTTCCCGCAGGATGCGTCGGCGGACTATTACGGATACGGAAATTATAAGCTGCAGGCGCTGGCTTTTGACGGAGCGGCGATTTACCGCTACAGCATTGTCACGGAAAACGGGCAGGAGACGGAGGCGGCCCTGCTCCTGCAGCAGAACCTGGAGAAACTGTCAGGCTATCATCTTCCGGTCATTGGGCCGGACGAACTCGCCGCGGGACAGAAGGCCATTGTGTTCGGCTCCAGCGGAGCGAGGGATTCCGAAAGCCTGTGTTCGGGCCTGGCGGAAAAAGAATTTCTGATCCAGGCGGACGGCGACAGCCTTTATCTGTGCGCGTGGGACGTGTCCGACGAATTGTCGCTGGCGTATATGTTTCTGGGAGAGACTCTGGGGGCCAATCTTTATCAGGGGACGGCCGCGCACGCCAGGGTAAATCTCGAACAGTATGCGCTTCACTATACTACCCGATACGATCCCTCAGAGGAATTTGTTTCCATGAATACGCAGGTAGCCAGGATCGAGATCATTAACCGCTGGTATAATGTCATGCAGGGCGGATGTACGGACGGAACCTACGCGTATTATCTGATGCAGGACCAGATCATGACCAAGGATACCTACTGTGTGATCGTAAAAATGGATCTGGCCGACTGGGAGATCGTGGACATAAGCGAGCCGCTGGAGGTGGAGCATGGAAACAGTATTACATATGTGCCGGAGAAGGGGCAGCTGCTGGTAGCCCACTGCAAACCGAACGCCTCTCTGGCTTCCTGGATCGACCCGGAAAGCCTGGAAGTGACGGAAACCATCGATCTGCAGTACAGGTTTTCCACGTTATCCTGGAATCCGGCGAAACAGCTTTACGCCGCCTATGGAGCGGGGAAAGAGATGCTGATCATTGATAAGGATTTTCAGATCATCGCCCGTTACGGCGGACTTTCGGACGAGTATGAAAGCCAGGGCTACAGTGTGGATGAGGATTATATTTATATCCTTTCCATCAATGAGAATCTGATCCACATCTGCGACTGGGAAGGAAATAAGATTACGACGGTTCCGATCGGGGTGCCGACGGAACTGGAAAATATGTTTACTTTCGGCAGCCTGCATTTCACGGGATATTATAATACCGGGGGCGACGTGTACGCGACGGTACTGTACCGGCTGCTGGACGAATAGCCCCGCAGAAGCAGCGTATGGGGTAGGATAAGCAAATGAGAGGAGGAATTGGATATGGATATGGAAAAACGTCTTTCCCTGCTTCGCAGGCCCCGCGGTCCGGCGGATGTGGTGCTGGATACGGATACTTACAATGAGATTGACGATCAGTATGCGCTCTCCTATCTGGCGTTAAGCGGAGACGAGCTGAACCTTAAGGCGGTTTACGCGGCTCCTTTCTCTAACCGCCGCGCGGAAACGCCGGAAAAAGGGATGGACCTGAGTTATCAGGAAATTCTGAAAGTGCTGACGCTTCTGGGACGGGAAGATATGAAAGCTTCCGTTTATCGGGGCAGCGTATCTTATCTGCCGGATGAGAACACGCCGGTTGTCTCGGAGGCGGCCCGCGACCTGGCGCAGCGGGCCATGGAGTATACGCCGGAATCGCCGCTCTATGTTGTTGCGATCGCCGCGATCACCAACGTGGCGTCCGCGCTCCTTCTGAATCCGGCGATTGCGGACCGTATCACCGTGATCTGGCTGGGAGGACATTCGTTCGACTGGCCCAATAACCATGAGTTTAACTGCTATCAGGATGTGGCTGCCGCGCGCGTTGTGATGGACCGTGCCGCGGTGGTGCTGCTTCCCTGCATGGGCGTGGTATCTTCGTTTGCGACGACGAAGCCGGAGCTGGAATACTGGCTGAAGGGACAGAACCCGCTCTGCGATTATCTGTATGAGGTGACTGTGGCGGAATCGAAGGAAAGCCATCGCGGCCGCTGCTGGAGCAAGCCGATCTGGGACGTCTGCGCCGTGGCCTGGCTGCTGTCCGGCGGCTTCACGGAGGACCGGCTGGAGCCCGCGCCCATTCCGGAATATGACGACCGCTGGGCGTTCGACCGGACGCGGCCGCTGATCCGCTATGTTTACAGGATCCACAGGGACCGGCTGTTCGAGGACCTGTTTATGAAACTGAGAGGGCTGGGGGCGGCAGAATGAGGTTCTTGATCGATTCCCATACCCATACGGTTGCCAGCGGCCACGCCTATCACACGCTTGGCGAAATGGCGGCGGCCGCCAGGGACAGGGGAATTCAGGTGCTGGGGATCACGGAGCACGGGCCGCAGATCCCGGGAAGCTGCAACCCGATCTATTTTGCCAATTATCACGCATTGGACCGGGATCTGTACGCGGGGCTTCTGCTGGTCATGGGCGCGGAGCTGGACATATTGGATTATGACGGGAGGGTGGACCTGACGGAGCGGCAGATGAAATGGACCGATCTGGGGATCGCCAGCATCCATCCCAACGTAAGCAGCGGCGAGGCGTACCCGCCCTATGTGCCCGGTTCCGTCAAGGAAAATACCGGAGCGTATCTGAACGCGATGGAGAATCCGGCGGTAGAGATCATCGGACATCCGGACGATGCCCGCGTCCCGGTGGATTATGAGGAGCTGGCCCGTCATGCCAGGGACGCCCGTGTGCTTCTGGAGCTGAACGCGGCTTCCCTGCATCCTTCCAATGTGCGGGGCAGGGGAGGTTCCGCGGAGAACATGAAGAAAATGCTTCATTTTTGCGAAAAATGGGGCGCTCCGGTGATCGTGAACAGCGACGCCCATTCCGCCGGCAGGATCGGCAGGTTTGAACGGGTGGAAGAGATCCTGGCGGAGACCGGGTTCCCGGAGGAGCTGGTAGTGAACGGCGACGTGGAGAAGTATATGCGCTATCTGCATGGCTCTGCGCAGAGGGCCGGATGATAAGAGAATGGGCTTTCTGTGATTTTACGGCGGATGCGGTATATGACACTCTGCCCTGCGGGTGAGTCCGGCAGGGATGGATCGGGGAGCAGCGGTGACTGTGTGAAGAGAGGCGAACGGACGTACGCGCCGGAGCGAAAAGGAGACGGTATGAAGAAGATTCTTGTGATAGGCAGCCTGAACATGGACATTTCCCTGCGTCTTGGAAGGGTGCCGGAAGCGGGAGAGACGCTTACGGCTGAAAATCTGCTGATTTCTCCGGGAGGAAAGGGAGCGAATCAGGCTTACGCGGCGGGAAAGCTGGGCGGAAATGTGGCGATGCTGGGCGCGGTGGGAGACGATCTTTACGGCCGGGAGCTGCAGGCGGGCCTGGCGTCGGCGGGAGTGGATGTATCCCGCCTGCGCCGTGCAGCGGGAGTACCCAGCGGGACGGCGGTGATCCTGGTAGAAAAAAGCGGAGAGAACCGCATTGTCCTGGTTCCCGGCGCGAACGCCTGTGTGGACCGGGAATATATTGACCGGAATATGGATATGCTGGAACGCTGCGATATTCTGCTGATGCAGCTGGAAATTCCGCTGGACACGGTGCTTTATGCGGCCCGGAAAGCGAGGATGCTCGGCAAGACGGTGATTCTGGATCCGGCGCCGGCAGTATCCGGGATCCCGCAGGAGCTGTGGCCCTGCGTAGATTATATAAAGCCCAACGAGACGGAACTGAATATCCTTCTGACCGGAACGGCGGACGGGCTGTCCCTGCGGGAGGCCCTTGACATGGCGGGGCGTCTGGGAGTAAAGAATATCTGGGTGAGCATGGGAAAGAACGGGGTCTGCGTCAGGAGCGGGGATACGGAGAAATGGATTCCGGCCGTGCCTGCAGAGGCAGTCGATACGACGGCGGCGGGGGACTGTTTCCTGGCTGCCGCCGCAGTGGCGCTGTCCAAAGGGAAGACGCCGGAGGAGGCAGTGGTCTACGGTACGAGGGCCGCGGCAGTCGCCGTGACCCGTCCGGGGGCGCAGTCGTCGGTCCCGTCCGCGTCCGAGGTCGAAGAAAGCTGAAGACGGTTTATGGGGATCATTCGGGCGTAAATAAAAAACGTGCAAATAAAAAGGGCCGCTGCAGAAAACGAGATTGTTCCCTTCTGAGCGCTGTGCCCCCTTCCGCGCAGACAAGTGAAGGAATAAAACTTGCTGCCTGGAAGGGGGCAAGTTTCTTGGCATTTTGTCGCCGGCATTTCTTATGAGGGAAGAGAAAGGCTCCTCATGGAAGACTGGTGTGCGCCCCGTTTCCGCGGCGGCCCTGCTTGCAGGACGAAATAAAAGGCACGCGGCCGAAGCGGGCGGGATCCGCTTTTCGTACGGATGACCGCGCGCGAAAATTCAGGCTTTTTCAGTCTGCAGTTTTAGAATGGTTTCCGGCGTCAGTCCGAGGATCCGTGCGATCTGATCGGGAGAAAGCGTGCCGTCTTTGAGAAATTTGGCGGCAGCGTCTGCCTGCCCTTGCTCGCGTCCTTCCCTGAGTCCCTCTTCGCGGCTCAGCTGCTTTTCGTTCCGAATGTGCAGTTCTTCGTCGTATTCATCCAGAATCATATCCGTCACCTCCGCACGGTTTTTCAGGAGAATGTCTGTCAGCACTCCGTTGGTGATACATTCGTCAATGGCCTTGTCTGCCGCGGCCCGCAGCGTCATGCCCTCTGCGCGGTACCGGCGGATCGCGTCTACCAGGCGGGCATATTCCTCCAGACGGCGGCAGCTCTCCATCAGTTCCCGGTTATGCCCGTGATTGATGTTGACTATGTGGGCGACACATTCCAGCGCCGGGGCGTATCTGCCGGCCGCTTCGGTTCCGCTGTCTGCAAATGAATCCGACAGCCGCAGCTCCTGCCGGTCCGGCTGCGCTTTCGTGCCGTTATAGAATATGATGAAAAGTATACCAGAATGCAGGCGCGGGAGCAAGCACTTTTTGGTTTGGCAGTTACATCAAGCGTATGCCCGTTTCTCTGCGGCCGGATGAGTATGCCTGAAACGCCGGGACATCTGAACAGGAAGGGGCTTTGCCAGAAAACAGTGGCGCGGGAGGTTTTTCTGTGTTATGATAAAAACAGCGGAACGAGAGCGGCGGAGGTCCGGCGAAGGACTCCGCGGGAAAGGAGAATAGTATGACAGACAGTATGACGGTTACATGGCTGGGACATTCCTGCTTTAAGGTGGAATCGGGCGGATACGCGGTGATTCTGGATCCTTATGCGGACGGATATGTGCAGGGATTGGGACCGCTGCGGGCGCAGGCGAATCAGGTTCTGTGCAGCCACGGTCACGGCGATCACAACGCGGTACAGGTGATCGAGCTGGTGCCCGGCGGGCCGTCTCCGTTTCAGGTGACGGTTCTGGATACGTATCATGACGATGTGCGCGGAGCGAAGCGGGGACCGAACCGGATCCACATCCTGGACGACGGGACGTTCCGGGTGGCGCATC
>CANQUA010000052.1 GCA_947626915.1 uncultured Lachnospiraceae bacterium | reverse complement strand
CCAATCGATCGATCCCGTAACCGATGCCTCCAGTGGGCGGCATGCCGATCTCCAGGGCGTTTAAGAAGTCCTCGTCCGTGTGGTTGGCCTCCTCGTCCCCTGCCGCGAACGCTTCCTCCTGGGCCGCGAAGCGGGCCCGCTGGTCGATCGGGTCATTGAGCTCCGAGTAAGCGTTGCACATCTCGCGGGCATAGATGAACAGCTCGAACCGCTCCACCAGCTCCGGCTTATCGGGCTTCCGCTTGGTCAGCGGGCTGACCTCCACCGGATGGTCCATAATAAAGGTCGGCTGGATCAGATGCTCCTCCACAAACTCTTCGAAGAACAGATTGATGATGTCGCCGCGCTCGTGGCGGGCCTCGTAGTGGACGCCCTTTTCGTCCGCCAGCTTCTTCGCTTCCTCCGTCGTTATGATCTCCTCGAAATCGATGCCTGCGTATTTCTTAATGGCGTCGATCATGGTCAGCCGCTCAAAAGGCTTTCCGAGGTCGATCTCCACGCCGGAATAAGTGATCGTGGTCGTGCCGCAGACCTCCTGCGCCACATGGCGGAACATATTCTCCGTCAGATCCATCATGCCGTGATAATCCGTGTACGCCTGATAGAGCTCCATCAGCGTGAATTCCGGATTATGCCTGGTATCCAGCCCCTCGTTGCGGAACACCCGGCCGATCTCATAGACACGTTCCATGCCGCCTACGATCAGCCTCTTCAAGTACAGTTCAAGGGAAATGCGCAGCTTCACATCCTCATCCAGGGCGTTATAATGGGTCTCGAAGGGCCGCGCCGCCGCGCCGCCGGCGTTGGCCACCAGCATGGGCGTCTCCACCTCCAGAAAGCCCTGATCGTCCAGGTAACGGCGGATGCTGCTGATGATCTTCGACCGCATGACGAAGGTCTTCTTCACGTCCTCGTTCATGATCAGATCCACATATCTCTGGCGGTAACGCATATCCGTATTGGTCAGGCCGTGGTACTTTTCAGGCAATATCTGCAGACTCTTGCTCAGCAGCGTAAGGGACGTGGCGTGAATCGAGATCTCGCCCGCCATCGTCATGAAAACCGTGCCCCTGACTCCGATGATGTCACCGATATCCAGCTTTTTGAAAGCTTTATATTCCTCTTCGCCAATATTGTCCCGGGCCACATAGCACTGAATATCGCCTTTTAGATCCTGTACGTTGCAGAAGGACGCCTTCCCCATGATCCGGCGGGACATCATTCGCCCTGCGACGGAGACTTCCCTGCCCTCCCAGGCCTCATAATTTTCTTTCACATCCATGCTGTGAACCGTAACGTCATATTTTGTAATCTTAAACGGATCCTTGCCGGCCGCCTGCAGCTCTGCCAGCTTGTCACGGCGGACCTTTAAAAGCTGATGGATATCCTGTTCGCTCCGGGGCGTCTGATTCTGCCTCTGGCCGCCCTGATTCTGCTTTCTGTCCTGATTTGTCTCTGCCATGTCCCTCTCTCCTTCATCTTTTTATTCCGGCAATTTACGGCCGTCCGATCCGGTTTCTTTCCTGCCCGGTCCGCGCTTTTGAGGCTGTGCCTGGCTAAACCGCCATTGCGGCGGATGCGGCCTGACCCTGCTTCCGGTCCGCCCGGAAAGACACTTTTTCACGGTCCCGTCTCATTTGTACCATTTTATAAGGTATAGAAAGAAAAGTCAAGCTAAACCGCTTATTTCGCCGATGCTTCACAACCCTTCCAGCAGTTCCATAATAAACCACACGGCGAAGGCCGCAGCAAGGATCAGCGGCTGCAGACGCTCCACCCGCCGCATCTGCCTGCGCCGCTCTTCTTCCAGCTTTGCCGCGACCATCTGCCCGGTATAAAGCGGTTTTTCCCGGCTGCTCTCCGGCGTTTTCTGCCGTCCGGTCCAGAAAAGTCAATAAGTGCTTTCCCGATTGTCCTCATTCTTCCGTCTCCTGCCGGCAGCTGATTTCCTTTTACCTGCACACAGATACGACGGCCGGCCCGCTGCCGGGCCGGCCGTTATGCATCTTTTTAAGATTAAGAAACTCTCTGGATCTCCAGAACCTTGTACTGGATCACGCCAACCTGCGTTTCCACGTCCACGACATCGCCTACCCGTTTGCCGATCAAAGCCTTCCCCACCGGCGATTCGTTGGAAATTTTGTTCTGCAGGCTGTTTGCCTCCGTGGAACCTACCAGACGAAATTCCATCTCCTCATCGAAATCGATCTCATAGACCTTCACCTTGCATCCCACGCTGATCTGGTCTAAATCCACCTCGTCCTCTACGACGACTTCCGCATTCTTCAGCAGTTTTTCCAGTTCCTCGATCCTCAGCTCAATGTCCCTCTGCTCATCCTTCGCTGCATCATACTCGGCATTCTCTGACAAGTCGCCCTGCTCTCTGGCCTCCTTGATCTTCTGGGCCACTTCTTTCCTGCGGACTACTTTCAGATTCTGAAGCTCATCTTCATATTGTTTTAATCCTGCATACGTTAAAATGTTCTTCCTGTCTGCCATGTTACTGCTACCTTCTTTCATTTAGTTCACCTGACGGAAGCCCTTCCGCCTTCCGCATTGTTCTGTATTATAGCTTAACTGCCGGACATTGTCAAGAACAAAGTCCCCGCCTCCCGGGAGGCCGGTTTCTCTCTGCCATAGGTCCGGTGAAAAACTGAAAAACAACGCACAAACCTCAATGGTTCGCACGTTGTCTGTCTGAGTGGAGCTGACGGGATTTGAACCCGTGTCCAAAAACCAATTCCCTGTTCTTCTACTATCATAGCCGATTGTTTGACATTCCCTCCGCCGCCCGGGAAACGGCACCCTGACGGTTTCAGTAGCTTCATGATACGCCCATACGCGCAAAGCTTAACGTATGTCGTTTCTCACATCGTCGACGCCGGTATCTCAGCGTGTGAGTGCACTGAGGCCGACGGCTGCAATTAAGCAGCTAATGCTAAATTATCTTCAGCGTTTATATTTAGGTTTGCCATTTAACGCATAGCATGCGGATAGCTTCACCAGCTGCATGATCCCTGTCGAAACCAGTACAGCCCCTTACCGGCGCAGCAAAACACTGCTTTTCTACGATCCCTATGATAACACAGAAGCCGTTCCGTGTCAAATGGTTATTCCTTACAAATTCCGGGCGAAATGATTACAAAACCGGAGGCGGCCCGTCCGCAAAAAGCCGGCCGCTGCTTCACGGGGCTGTGTTCCCGTCCTTCAGCAGCCGCTTTGCCCTGTTCCACAAGAAATGCGCGGTTCTCTTTTCAAGCAGCTCATAAAAGCCGTGGGACGCCGCAAGCGTCAGCGCCAGAGACAGCACAAAATTCAGCGCAATGGACAATTTCGGATTCCCCCGATCATAAAAATGCAGGTAAAACCAGCTGGAAAAAGTACAGATGACCAGCCAGTGGGTCAGGAATACGGAATAGCTGCGTTCGCCGACCCATAAAATTGGTTTTGCCAGCCGCAGCTGCCGTCCGGAAAGCAGCGCTTCCCAGAGCAGAATGAATCCGAAGGATGCAGCCGCTCCGCCGACGGCCAGCCAGAAATTTGCGTCGTTCAGCGTCGGCGTGCCCAAGTGGACCCATTCCCTTGCCGCCAGGATAAAGGCATCCAGCGCCAGTTTGATCCCAACCGCCAGAAACACGGCGCCGGCACAGGCCGTCAGCAGTTTTTCCCGCCGCGTTCCGCCGTTTTCCCGCCGTTCTTCCAGACGAAGCAGGAGGAACGCGATCAGATTGCCCAGATAAAAATTTACATAATATCCGCCCATCAGCAAAAACGCCGCCGCCATCAAGAGATAAAGCAGCGTCTGTCCCTTTCCCTTCAGGCCGCGCGCCACCTCGGAAAGAATGATGGAGAAAAACGTGCCGTAGAATATGTACGGAATCATCCAGAGCGGGCCATAAAGCGAACTGTCCCCCAGGAAGATGGACTGCACAAACGGCAGGGTGATCCCTTTATAAAGGGGGATCGGCGTCTCGTAAAACATTCCCAGAAAGTCAGTAGGCGCATACGGCGCGGCCGCCAGATTCCAGAGAAGTCCCGCGCGCTGGCAGAAGATCACGAGGACGGAGGTCCCGAAAATCGGAACGGACAGCCGAAGATAGCGCCGGATGGCCTCCTGCGGCCAGGAATAGGATTTCCCGCGCAGGACCTTCATGGAAATCAGGACGCCGCTGAGCATGAGGAACACATGGACGCACATGGTCCCGTATCCCAAAAACCGCATAATGCCCCATCCCAGATTCCGATCCACCAGTCCGACCCCGAACCCTCCGAACGCTCCGGTCCAGTGCGTCGTCAAAACGAGTATACACGCAACCGCCTTTATCGCTGTAATACTGTCATATCGTTTCATTGCTTTTTCGTTTCCCTTCTGTATCTCGTCTAAAATCAGGCCGGACAGCCGCGTATGCCCATCTTCATGCCGCGGAGTCCGCCGGCATCAAGGCAGCGGACTTCTCCTTTAATCGGATTCGAGTTCCACATGCAGGACCCGGACATTTACCGGCTGGGCCGAAAGCTCCTCCGCGCGGATCGTATCGCTTTCAAACTCCATTCCGCCGGGATACATATTGCTGACCGTGATAACCGCAGGTTCATCCCCGATCAAAATATCGCTGCCGTCCGCGTCTGTAAGCGCGAAATCAATCGTGTAGAACTCGGGGAACTCGATTGTTTTTTCTTCCTCCGCCTGCGGATCCGGTATCAGATAGCCGCAGATCTTATATTGACTGTACTCCTCCCCGGCGCGGCCGTCATATCCGGCCTCAAGGAATTCCGACAGATCGTGGTCGTAAAAATGACTGTCCCCGGAACCCAGAAAGGCACAGACGACGTAGTCCTCCGCCCCGGAATCATCCGCCTCCGGCTGCAGACCGTTGGTTTCCCTGAACTGCGCCTCGTCCTTCTGCGCGACCGCGATCCGAACCTGCCGGATACGGCAATTTACCGGGCGTACCGGAAGCTTGTCCGCGCGGATCGTATTGCTTGCAAACATCGCCGACTGCTGTTCCCATTTTTCAGCCGTAAGGACTACCGGCTCGCCGTCGATCAGAATATCTTCGCCGTTTTCGTCCGTCAGTACAAAGTCGATCTGAAAGTCTTTGTACTGATACGGAGAATTCATCAGATAACCGCAGACCTTGTACTTTTTGTACTCCTCTTCCGCATGTCCGTCATATTCGCCGAGCAGAAACTCCATGATGTCATGATCCGTGGGGCGGCTGGAATCACTGCCGAGGAATGCGTGAATATCCAGATTTTCTGCCGAAACTTCCACCATCGTCTGTTTATTTTCCTGAACCCCGCTGAATATGAGAGACGGAAAGAGCTGAACATACCCGGCAGCCGGCGTGAACGTAAAAATCACGCAGACCGCAGCCCCGCAGATCAGGCCCAGCCCGCGCCGCTTCCCGTAAGCGCCGCTTTGGCTCTGCTTCCAGGAGCAATACCCCAAAAACGCGGTCAGCGTCCCCAGTAAGATCGTCTGAAAATCCGGTATAGGCAGCACGAAGCCCAGATAATCCGATTCATCCAGCATCCCTGCCCCCAGAATGCCGACCGCGCTCAGCACCGTGGCGATCAGCGCGATCCGCCCGGCCAGATTCACCCAGAGAATTTTCGGTTTCATTTGTTTTCCCCTCTTTCTGCTTCCGTTCCTGCCGGCCTTTGGCGCCGCGCATTTGCGCCTCCTGCATGCGCGGTGCAGCCGTATGATCCTGTTCCCGGGCGGCCGTCAAAGCCGTTCCCGTCTTTGCGTTTCTACCGCAGTTTCTCTTTAAACTCCCGCTGGATCTCCCGCTTCTGATCCTTCCTGGCAATATCCTCCCGCTTATCGTAGAGCTTCTTGCCCCGGGCCAGACCAACCTCGACCTTCACCAGGCTTCCTTTGAAATAGACCTGCAGGGGTACGAGCGTATAGCCTTTCTGGGACATTTTCGCGTCCAGACGGCGGATCTCCAGGCGGTGCAGAAGGAGCTTGCGCACCCGCAGCGGATCCCGGTTGAAAATATTCCCTTTCTCATAGGGATTGACGTGCATTCCGTAAATAAAGACCTCTCCGCGTTCGATGCGGATATAGGACTCTTTGATACTGCATTTGCCCATGCGGATCGATTTCACCTCGGTGCCGTACAGTTCGATGCCCGCCTCGAATTTATCCTCGATAAAATAATCATGATATGCCTTTTTGTTATTGGCAATCAGCTTTACAGATTCTTTCGCCATGATCCTCCCCTCGTTCCGCCGCGCGGCCGATCATTCCTCATATAATGCAAACTTAACGATATGTTCCCACGGATCGACACCCTTAACCTGAATTTTTACCCTCTGACCCAGCCTGTAACAGCTGCCGAACTGTCTTCCGGTCAGTTCCATGCGTTCTCTGCTGAAATAATAGCGGTCCGGTCCCAGCGTGCTGACCGGCACCATCCCCGTCACCGTATCCGACAGTTCCACATAAAGCCCCCAGTCGGAAACATCCGATATGATGCCTTCGCAGACTTCCCCGATACGCTCCAGCATATATTCGCATTTTTTCAGCTTTTCAATCTCCCGTTCCGCCTCGGCGGCCCGCCGTTCCATCGAGGAGGACCAGGAGGCCACCCCCGGCAGCAGCTGCTCATAATGGGCAATACGCTGCACAGTCAGTCCGCCCCGCAGGCTTTCCTTGATGATCCGGTGAATCTGCAGGTCCGGATACCGGCGGATCGGCGACGTAAAATGAGTATAATAATGGGCGGCCAGACCGAAATGGCCGGTACATTCCACCGTATATCTGGCCCGCTTCATGGAGCGCAGGACCATGCGGCTGATCAGCGCTTCCTCCGGGGTCCCCTCGATCCGGGCCAGAAGCTTCTGGATCTCCTTCGGGTGGACCTCCCGGTTGCGGGCGCGGAGCGTGTAGCCGAAGCTCTGAAGAAAGGCCCCCAGCTTCTTCATGCGCTCCGGATCCGGATTTTCGTGGGTCCGGTACAGGAAGGGCGTCTCCTGCCAGAAATAATCTTCTGCGATGGTCTCATTGGCCATCAGCATGAAATCCTCAATGATCCTGGTGGCCGCGCTGCGCAGATACGGCCGGATCTCCAGAGGCTTTCCGCCCGGATCCAGGACGATCCTGCTCTCCGGGAAATCGAAATCAATGGCTCCTCTGCGCCCCCGCCTGCCGCGCAGGATGTCCGACAGCTCCTTCATCCGCTCAAACAGAGGAACCAGTTCCGCGTATTGTTCCATCATGGCGGGATCGTGCTCCGACACAATCGCGTCAACCGCGGTGTAGGTCATGCGCCTGTCCACGCGGATCACGCTCTCCACGACGCGGTGACTCAAAAGCCGGCCCTTCGCGTCGATCTCCATCAGACAGCTCAGCGCCAGCCGGTCTTCGCCCTCGTTCAGGGAGCAGAGGCCGTTGGAAAGCCGGTGCGGCAGCATCGGGATCACATGCCCCGTCAGATACACGCTGGTCCCGCGGTTTTTCGCTTCCTTATCCAGCGGCGAGCCCTCGGTCACATAATGGGAAACGTCCGCGATATGGACGCCCAAAGTATAATGCTTCTCGTTTTCTTTGGAAAGCGTGACCGCGTCGTCCAGGTCTTTCGCGTCCTCGCCGTCGATCGTAACCGTGGGGAGCGCCCGCAGATCCAGACGCCGTGCTATCTCCTCCGCCCCGATCGCATCTCCGAAAGAATCGGCCTGGGCCATGACCTCCTCCGGGAACGCGTCCGGCAGATGATAGGAGCGGATAACGGAAAGCGCGTCCACGCCGGGATCCGAAGCATCGCCCAGAATCTCCGTCACGCATCCTTCCGGTTTTTCTCCCTCACGGTCGGCGAAACTGGTGATCTCGGCGACCACCTTCTGCCCGCTGACGGCCCCCTTTTCCTGACCGCCCGGAATCCAGACGACAGCGAAAATGTTAGGGTTGTCCGGCAGCACGAAACCGCCTGAGGCTCCTTTCTGAAACAAACCCGCCACCGTGCGGTTGGCCCGTTCCAGGATCCTGACAACGGACCCTTCGGCCCTGAAGCTGCCGTCTTCCTCTTTCTCAATCAGAACCTGTACCGTATCGCCGTGCATGGCCCCGCCGTTTTGAGCCGCGGGGATAAAGATGCCGTTTTCCCATTCGTGAACCTCCACATAGCCTAAACCCCTCAGATACGCTCTGTAGGTTCCCGTCACCAGATCCTGCCCCGGCTTCCCGTACCTGCCCTTTTCTGAAACACTGGCTTTCCCCTCTGAGATCAGAACGTCCAGAACCTCTTTCAGATCTTCCCTCCGCTCCCTGGGAACATCCAGAAACACCGCCAGCTCCTTCAGCTTCATCGGACGGTAAGCGCTGTCGGAAAACAGAGCCAGAAGCGTCTCTTTCCGCTGTTTCATCTGTTCGTTCGTCATATCCGCTCTGCCTCCTTTTCCTGCGCCGGTCCGCGCCCGGCTCCAAATGCCGCTCCGCGCGGCCCCTGAAACAAAAACACTCTTGTCTCCAAGAGTGTCTGTCCTTAATCTACCAGATAATGTTCAAAATCAGCGCCAGGATCAGCAGAGCCGCCGCGGCGAATTTTGTGAACTTCTCCAGCGTGCCTTCCATGGAGCGTGCTCTGTTTTTGCCCCAGTAGCTGTCAGCCATGCCGCTGATGGAACCAAGTCCCGCCGACTTGCCTTCCTGCAAAAGTACGATAACGGTCAGGGCGATACAGATGAGAACAAACACAACCGCCAATATCACTTTCAATACTGCCATGCTTTCCACCTCCTGTTCATAAAACAAAGGTATTTTAGCATACTTTCGCAAGAAAAACAACCACTATTTTACAAATGTTTCCGGTTTGACGGCCGAATTTTCATAAAGGATCCGGTGAAAGCAAAGATCGGTTCAAGCGGCGCGTACCCTGCGGAACCGCCGGCCGTCCGGGAAGCTCCGGATGCCGGTCCGGCAGGAACGGAAACGGCCCTGTCCGGCGAGGTCATCCCTGCAGTTCCTCCTCGATCCGCAGCAGCTGATTGCATTTGGCGGTCCGGTCTGTCCGGCAGGGAGCTCCCGTCTTGATCTGGCGGGCATTGACGGCCACGGCGATGTCCGCGATGATCGGGTCCTCCGTCTCGCCGGAACGGTGGGAAATGATCGTGCCAAACCCCGCGCGCTTCGCCATTTCAATGGCGTCGAAGCTCTCCGTCAGCGTGCCGATCTGGTTGACCTTCACCAGGATCGCATTGCCCGCGCCCAGCTCGATCCCCTTTTTCAGCCTCTGGGTATTGGTGACGAAAAGATCGTCCCCCACCAGCTGCACGCGTTTCCCCAGCGTTTCCGTCAAACGTTTCCATCCGTCCCAGTCCTCTTCCTGCAGCCCGTCCTCGAGGGAAACGATCGGGAACCGGTCTGTCAGATAGGTATAATAATCCACCATCTCTTTCGCGGTGCGCCGGACCTCGTGCCCCCGCATCCTGCTCTCGCCGGGAAACAGGTAGGTTCCGGTGACTTCGTCGTAAAGCTCGCTGGAAGCCGCGTCCATGGCGATGGCTACCTGTTCCCCCGGTTTATAGCCGCTCATCTGAATTGCTTCCACTATATAACTTAAAACCTCCTCCGCGTCTTTCAGATCCGGAGCGAACCCTCCCTCGTCTCCGACGGCCGTGGAATAGCCGGAGGTCTTCAGGATTTTTTTCAGAGTGTGGTAGATCTCGGCGCACATCCGCAGTCCCTCGGAAAAGGTGGCGGCACCCGTCGGCATGATCATGAATTCCTGCAGATCCACCGTATTGTCGGCATGGACGCCGCCGTTTAAGATATTCATCATGGGAACCGGCAGGACGCCGGCGTTTACGCCGCCCAGGTAACGGTACAGCGGCAGTCCCAGCTCATTGGCGGCCGCCCTGGCCACAGCCATGGAAACGCCCAGGATCGCGTTGGCCCCCAGCTTCCCTTTATTTTCCGTGCCGTCCGCCTCCCTCAGAAGCTGATCGATTTTCCTCTGCTCCAGCGCCCGCTCAAAAGCAACGGCATCCGCCAGCACCGTATTCACATGCTCCACGGCCTTTCGGACGCCTTTGCCCCCGTACCGCGGTCCGCCGTCCCGCAGCTCCGCCGCCTCAAATTTGCCGGTGGACGCGCCGGACGGAACCGCGGCCCGCCCCTTCGCGCCGCCCTCCAGCGTAACTTCCACCTCTACCGTAGGATTTCCTCTGGAGTCCAGGATCTCCCTGCCGCGCACCTCTGTGATCTCAAACCGGTCGTACATAAAAATGGCCCTCCTGTCCGCACATACTTTTGTAACGATTAGGATGACCATTTTTCGTTAAATTATGTGTTTCCGATCATTCTCTCAGCTTGATCCCCATGCTGCCCAGGCCGTGGAGGATCTTTTTCATCACGTCGCTGACTTCCTTTTCCTCCAGCGTATGATCCTTGGCGCGGAACGTGATCGAATACGCCATGGACTTATAGCCGGCCAGGATCTGCGCGCCCTCGTAAATATCGAAGAGCTTGTAAGCCTCCAGGATCCTGCCGCCGCGCTGTACGATCATGTCCTCGATCTGGCCCGCCAGGATCTCCTTCGGCACCACCATGCTGATATCCCTGGTAACGGCCGGATATCTGGCGATGCCGTCATATTTCCGGTCAAAGGTCGTAAACGGAACGATGGACGGCATATCCAGGACCGCCAGATACGTTTTCTCGCCGATCTTATAATTGTCGGCCACGTCCGGATGAAGCTCGCCCAGGTATCCGACTGTCACGCCGCCGTACAGGATGTCCGCCTGACGGCCCGGATGCAGATAGGGCCGGCCGGCTTTCGGGTCATAATGAACTTTTTTCGTCATGCCTGCCTTATCGAAAAATTCCTCCACCACGCCTTTCATATCGAAGAAATCCACATCCCCGTAAGCGCCCAGGACAAACTGGCGCCTCTCGTCCGGCAGCTCCGTCAGCGGCAGGGCTTTCGGCAGATACACGTTGGCCAGCTCGTAGAGGCGGACGTTCTTGTTGCGGCGGTTATAGTTGGTGGAAAGGGAGGTCAGCATCCCGTTTAAGGGCGTCGTTCGCATGATACTGAAATCCTCTCCCAGGGGATTGGAGATCTCGACGGCCTCCCGCAGCCGGGAATCGGCCGGGATCAGCAGTTTATCGTACACCTTCGGACTCTCAAACGAATACGTCATGCTCTGGCTGAAACCGCAGAACTGCGCGATCTCCCTGGCGGCGTTTTCCACGCGCAGCTCATAAGGCAGCCCGCCCATGGTCGCCTCGCCGGAGGGCAGCGTCGTCGGAATGTTGTCATAACCGTAGAAGCGCGCCACTTCCTCCGCGATATCGCAGGGGCGCTCCAGGTCCTGGCGGAATGTGGGGGCGATGATCTCCCTCGTCTCCGCGTCAAAGCCCAGATCCAACTTCTTGAAATAGCCCAGCATAGTCTCCTCGTCGATCTCGGTGCCCAGAAGCGCGTTGATGCCGGCCGGATCGAACGGAATCCGCTTCTCCGTCTTTTTGTGGGTATAGATATCGATGATCCCGCCCACGACCTCGCCGGCTCCCAGCTCCTCGATCAGCTGGCAGGCACGATTGATGGCCGCCTCGGCGTTGTTGGGATCGAGGCCTTTCTCGAATTTGCCGGACGCGTCGGTGCGCAGGCCGATCTTTTTCGCGGACAGGCGGATATTGGTGCCGTCAAAGCAGGCCGCCTCGAAGACCATCGTTTTCACATCGTCGGTGATCTTGGAATTTTCGCCGCCCATGATGCCGGCGATGCCGACCTCTTTCTCGCCGTCGTTGATCATCAGCACCGTATGGTCCAGCTTCCGCTCCTGACCGTCCAGGGTCTGGAACACGTCGCCGTCTTTCGCGCATTTGACAACGATCTCATGGCCGCCCAGCAGATCGTAATCGAACGCGTGCATGGGCTGGCCGTATTCCTCCATGACGTAGTTGGTGATGTCGACGATATTGTTGATGGGCCGGATGCCGCTGGCCGCCAGGCGGCGCTGCATCCACTGGGGCGACGGGGCCAGCCGGATATTTTTGACCATTCTGGCGCAGTAACGCGGGCAAAGGTCCGTATCCTCCACCGTCACTTTCAGGTAATCGTGGATATCCTCGCCGTTTCCCGTGGCCGTCACCTGCGGCGGATAGAACGGCTTGTCAAACGTAGCGGCCGCCTCGCGGGCAATGCCGACGACGCTGTAGCAGTCCACGCGGTTGGATGTGATCTCATACTCGAACACTACGTCGTGCAGGCCCAGGACCTCAACCGCGTCCGCTCCTACGGGCGTATCGTCGGGCAGAATGTAAATGCCCAGCTCCGGCGCGTCCGGATAGAAATCGCGGGAAGAACCCAGCTCCTCAATGGAGCACATCATACCGTCGGATTCAACTCCGCGGAGCTTCCCTTTTTTAATCGCGATGCCGTTCTCCGGCATCGGTCCCCCGTCGTGGCCGCCCGCCACCTTGCCTCCGTCCAAAACCACCGGAACCTTCTGTCCTTCTTTTACATTGGGCGCGCCCGTCACGATCTGAATGGTCCGGCCGCCGATATCCACCTGGCAGACCACCAGCTTCGTGGCGTCCGGATGCGGCTCGATCTTCTGGATCTGACCGACCACGATCTTCTCCAGATTCTTGTCAAGGCAGGTATAGCCCTCCACCTTGGTCCCGGACAACGTCATGGCGTCCGTGTACTGCTGGGCGGTCACATCCAGATCCGGTACGTACGCCTTGATCCATGATAATGCTGTATTCATATGGTTTCTCCTTCTTTTCTGAATTACGCCGGCACGCGGAAAGATTCCGCAGCGCGTTCCGTTCCGGAAAGCGTGCCGGCGACGCTCTCCCTGAATATCTATTTTCCCCGAAGCCGGTCCGGATCAGCCGGAAATACCCGCTCCCCGCGAAAGGCCCGCGGCGGGCCTGCCGTTCCGAACAGAACCGGCTGCCGGGATCAGAACTGCTTTAAGAACCGCACGTCGTTCTCATAAAGCAGCCGCATATCGTCAATCTCATATTTCAGAAGCGCGATGCGCTCCAGTCCCACGCCGAATGCGAAACCGGTATAAATTTCCGGGTCCACGCCGCACATTTCAAACACATGGGGATGGACCATGCCGCAGCCCAGGATCTCAATCCAGCCGGTTCCCTTGCAGAAGCGGCAGCCCTTGCCGCCGCATTTGAAGCAGCTGACGTCCATCTCGGCGCTGGGCTCTGTGAACGGGAAATGATGGGGGCGGAACTTCACTTTCGTGTCCTCGCCAAAGAGCTGCCGGGCAAATTCGGCCAGCGTCCCCTTCAGATCGGCAAAGGTAATGCCCTGATCGACGACCAGGCCCTCCACCTGATGGAACGAGGGGGAATGGGTGGCGTCTACCTCGTCGGAACGGAACACGCGGCCCGGAGAGATCATGCGGATCGGCAGTTTCCCTTTCTCCATGGTGCGGGCCTGGACCGGCGAAGTCTGGGTCCGCAGCACGATGTCCTTATTGATATAGAAGGTATCCTGCTCGTCCTTGGCCGGATGATTGGGCGGAATGTTCAGCTTGGTGAAATTGTACTCGTCGTACTCGATCTCCGGCCCCTCGACGACCTCATATCCCATGCCCACGAAAATGCGCTCCAGCTCTTCCAGGGCCATGGTATTGGGATGGCTGTGCCCCACGTTGTTCTTTTTCGCCGGCAGCGTCACGTCGATGACCTCCAGCTTCATCTGCTCCTCGCGGGCCTTTTTCGCCAGGGCGGCTTTCGTCTCCTCCAGCTTCGCCTCGATAACGGCCCGGGCCTCATTGACCATCTGGCCGACCTTGGGACGGTCCTCCGGGGCCACATCTTTCATGCTTTTCAGGACGCTGGTCAGCTCGCCCTTCTTGCCCAGATACGCCACGCGGATATCGTTGAGCTTATCCAGGGCCTCAGAGGCTTCAATCTGTCTGAGGGCCTCCTCCTTGATCTTTTCCAGTTTTTCTTTCATGTGCTCTCCTTTCTTCCGATCCGTCTGCCGCAGGAACGCGTGTGAATTGTGCCGGAGCGGCCGCCTGACGCCGCGGGGATATTCCGCGGCATTCGAAAATGCAGCCGGAACCGTCCCGAAACGCCGGTTCGATCCGGAAGATCCGCCGCCTGCGGGTTCTTCCGCATACCGGCGTAATAAAAAATCCCTTCATCCTAAGACGAAGGGACGAATGATCCGCGGTACCACCCTGTTTCCTGCCAACTGTGCAGACTCTCCAATGCGTAACGTGCATCGCCCGTCGCAGCCTACTTCCGTCTCCCGCTTCCGGAGCCCGAACCGTGCCGGACCCATCCGCCCACGGTCATGCGGTTCCCGAAGCGAAACGCCCATCCGGGCATCCGTTTCAGCCGCGCGGCTCTGGCGTGAAATTCGCAGACCTCAGAGAACCGGAGGGAACTTGCAGCCGGTGATCCCCTCTCTCTGCCAGGAACTGAAGCCTCTACTGTGCGCCGTCGTCGCCTTTGCGTTTGTTTGTGCAAATCTTTTTTGATTTTAGCATATGGAAACGAAATGTCAAGCGTTTTCTGGGCAAAGTTTTCTGCGGCGCGGGACGATCCGTTTTCCGGTCCCGCCGGCCGCGTGTTCGGGACGGCGCACGCTTATTTCCCCGCGCGGATATGGAAAAACAATCCGGCCTTTTTCAGCACCGGCCGCAGCGCCATATACACGACGACCACGACGATGGTCCCGGCGACGGCGTTGACAAATGTGACGCCCGCCGCCCAGGTAGACATGATCGCAGCGGCGGACGCCTCCACGCCCAGCACATACTTTTTATAGAAATACCCCACGATCGGGTCCATGATCACGTTAAAGCCCAGACCGGCGACGGAAGAAATCAGCGACCATTTAAGGACATACCGGCTGTCATGGTCGTCGGTGATATGGGCGATCCGGTGAGCCACCAAGCCGGACACCAGGCCGATGCACAGCTTCAGGAAGAATGTCTTCGGCGCGCTGGTCACATAGGCCGGATCGATGATATCCGCGATCGTCATTCCCAGGGCCCCCGCCAGGCCGCCGTAGCCGCCGCCCAGAAGCAGCGCCGCCAGCACGCAGAAAGCATTCCCGATATGCAGGGCCACCATGTCTCCGCCGAAAGTGGGGATCGGTATCTTCAAAAACGTAAACGCCACATAGCAGAGCGCCGCCATCAGACCCGTGATCACGATCTTGTATACTTTTTCCTGTTCTTCTTTGATCATATTCTCTCACTCCTTTTTCCTGGAAGCAGCCGCCGGTTTGCCGCAGGCTTCCCTGTGCGGACAACAGCCGCTCTTTTGGAAAGTCCCAGGCCATGAGACGCGCGGGCCTGCACAGCAAACAAACTTCCCTGCCGCGCCCGCGTTCCTGCGGGACTTTCATCTTCTGTGTGACTTAGGATAGCACCTTATTGGAGTGATGAAAATATCCAGTTTTGACTATTTTTATCATACCAGTTCCGGATTCCGGAATGTTTCTATCATCAGGTCTCAGCGGATGGACCAGCAAACGGGAATTTGCTTATTTCTTCTTGTTGAAACGGATGCTAAACTTCGCAAGAGAAATAACAATCAGTCTTTTTGTTCTGCAATTTCGATGATTTGCTCCATAAAACGTTCTGCATGTTTCATACTATAAGTTTTTCCGTTTACCGCAATACTTCCCGATGATGATACCAGAATCCCTCCAACCAGCGATTCACCATCATAAATATAGATGTTAAGTATCTTATCTCCGGAAATCGTTCCATTTGAAAATAGTGAGCCAAATGTTCTTCTGTAGGTCGCTTTATCCAGGATTGATAATATGGCTCTCGTTTGTTCTACGGTGATTTCCATATAATTTGTAGAATCATTATATGGTTCTCCGTTTCTGACTCCAAACTCGCTCAATACCATTTGTATCTGACTATTTTGTCCCACAAGATTTGAAAGGGATAGCGGTCTGAAGAACGCAGCCATACATACGAGCAATAAAACAACAACAGCCAGAATACATAATCTTTTCTTCCTTTTGCTCATGGAATTATACCTCCGTCGTCCAGGCTTCGATTTATCTGCGAAGCCCTTTGCAAACACCATATTGGTCCAACAGCCGCCCGCTCAGCTTTTCTGTTCCACTGAAAAATAAGCTGATTATTCTTCCAAATGATTTGTAACGTCAAATATTCCCGTAATTTTGTTGCAATTCCTGCAAAACCATGCGTTCGGAATTTTCGTTTGATTCAAAAGAACATTCGTTTCCCCTATTATGCGCAGGCCCGTATAAGCCAGCCGCTTTATACCTTTTCTCTCGAATTGCTCCATAGGCACCCATCCGGGATTTACACTATTTACAATAAGTCCTCCCTCTACCATTTCATTACCGCAAATAGGACATTTCATTTCTGCGATCCTCCCATTAACCCAATGTTTCATTAAACTACGAAGTGACACCTTTCACAAAGAAGCTCCCCAACAATAAAACTGCACTTATTCCACCCGGCACAGAAAAAATCCTGTTCGTAAGCATGCTTTCTCTTTCCGGCAACTCCTGATCCGCCGGGAACCCGCATACCCGGCATTTGGTATTGTACCGCTCAAATGGGAAGAATCGTGCGGCAGTTCGTTCCCGGCGCGATCCCATGCGTCCCAATCCGCCGCCTACGTCGCCGCAAACTGGCTGTTATACAGCTTCGCGTAGAAACCGCCTTTCGCCAGCAGTTCCTCGTGCTTCCCCTGCTCGACGATATGACCGTCTCGCATGACCAGGATCACGTCCGCTTCCCGGATCGTGGAGAGACGGTGCGCCACGATAAAGCTGGTGCGCCCCTCCATCATCTTCGCGAACGCTTTCTGGATCCGGATCTCGGTCCGGGTGTCGATGGAGGACGTGGCCTCGTCCAGGATCAGCATCGGCGGCAGGCAGAGCATGACCCTGGCGATGCAGAGAAGCTGCTTCTGCCCCTGGGACAGATTGCCGCCGTCCTCGGAGATCACCGTGTCGTACCCCTGGGGCATACGGCGGATGAACGAATGGGCGTGGGCTTCCTTGGCCGCCCGGATCACTTCCTCCTCCGCCGCGTCCGGCTTTCCGTAAGCGATATTCTCGCGGATCGTGCCGGATTTCAGCCAGGTTTCCTGCAGCACCATCCCGTAATTGGCCCTCAGGCTTTTGCGGGTCAGCTGCCGGATATCATGGCCGTCCACGCGGACCGCGCCGGCGTCCACGTCATAAAAGCGCATCAGCAGATTGATCACCGTGCTCTTGCCGCAGCCGGTGGGGCCGACGATGGCGATCCTCTGCCCCGGCTTCACGTCCAGATTGAAATGCTCGATCAGCGGACTCTCTTTCTTATAGGAGAAAAACACATCGTCCATCGCCACGCTTCCCTCGGCTTCCGACAGAATGACCGCGCCGGCCGGCTCCGGCGTCAATGGTTCCTCATCGATCAGCTCGAACACCCGGGCCGCGGAAGCCAGCGCGTTCTGCAGTTCCGTCACCACGCCGGAGATCTCGTTGAACGGCTTCGTATACTGATTGGCGTAGCTCAGGAAAATGGACAGCTGGCCCACGGAGAGAAACCCCCGCACCGCCGCCAGCGCGCCCACGATGCCCACGCTGGCATAGACCAGGCCGTTGACGAAACGGGTGGCCGGATTGGTGATGGAGGAGAAAAAGATCGCCCGCAGGCTGTAGCCCCGCAGCCGCTCGTTGATCTCCTCAAACTGTTCCTGGGCCTGCGCTTCGTGCCCGAACGCCTGGACGATCTTCTGGTTCCCCAGCATCTCGTCCACGAGGGAGGTCAGCTCGCCCCGCGTCTCCGACTGTTTTTTAAACATGACGTAGGTCTTCTTCGCGATATACGCGGCCACCAGAAGCGACACCGGCGTCACGCAGACCACGACGGCGGCGATGACCGGATTGATCGCAAACATAAATCCCAGGGTCCCCAAAATCGTGATCACGCCGGTAAAAAGCTGGGTGAAGCCCATCAAAAACCCCTCGGAAAACTGATCGATGTCCGAAATGATCCGGCTGATCACGTCGCCCGACGGATGAGAGTCGATATAGCGGAGCGGCAGGACCTCCAGATGGTCAAAAGCCTTCGTGCGGATATCCTTCACCACCTGATAGGTGATCCGGTTATTGATATGGTTCATGAGCCACTGGGCCGCGCCCGTGACGGCGATCACCGCCGCCATGCGGTACAGGATCGAACGGATCGCCCCGAAATCCACCCGGCCCGGTTCCAGGATCCGGTCGACCGCATCGCCCACCAGGATCGGGGCGTAGAGGGTCGCGGCCACCGTGACGGCCGCCAGGATCAGGGAAACCAGGACCCACCATTTATAATGACCGATATAATCCAGGACCCGCTTGATCGCGGACCGGTTTTCCGCAAAATGTCCGGCCGCCTTTTTACGGCCGTTTTTTCCCATCTGTTCAGCCATGAGCGCGCGCCTCCTTTTCTGAAAGCTGGGACAGGCAGATCTCCCGATAGACCTCGCAGGTATCGAACAGCTCCTCGTGGGTCCCCTGTCCGGCCAGCCGTCCGTCGTCCAGCACCAGGATCCGGTCCGCATTTTTGACCGTCGTTGCCCGCTGCGACACCAGAAATACGGTCGTATCCCCCGTATTTTCATGGATCGCTTTCCGCAGGGCCGCGTCGGTCGCAAAATCCAGGGCCGACGCGCTGTCGTCCAGGATCAGGATCTCCGGCCGCCGGACCAGGGCCCTGGCGATGGTCAGGCGCTGCCTCTGCCCGCCGGACAGATTTTTGCCGCCCTGCTCGATGGGCAGATCCAGCCCCTGCTCTTTCGCATCCACAAACTCCCTGGCCTGGGCAATGTCCAGCGCCCGGTAGATCTCCTCGTCCGTCGCGTTCTCTTTGCCCCAGAGCATATTCTCCCGCAGCGTCCCCTTAAACAGCACCGCTTTCTGCGGCACGACGCCGATCTTCTCCCGCAGCTGCGAGAGCGGATACTCCCGCACGTCTCTCCCGTCGACCAGGACCGCGCCCCCGGTCGCGTCGTAGAAGCGGGGGATCAGGTTCACCAGCGTCGACTTGCCTGAACCCGTGCCGCCGATGACGCCGATGGTCTGACCGCGCATGGCGGTGAACCCGATCTCGCTCAACGCGGCCTCTTTCGCGCCGGCGTAACGGAAATCCATCGCGCGGAACTCCACTTTCGGGGCCTCGCTTCGTCCGGTTTCATGATCCCCGCTTCGTCCTTTCTGCAGCGGCCGGGGATTTTCTGGCGTTTCTTTCCGCTTCGAGCCGGGCGCCTCCGCAACATTCTTCCGGACAGAGCCGAACGCCTTTTCCGTCCTGCCCGCTGCAGTGCCGGACACAGACGGTTCCGCCATGGACGCTTCTTCGCGCTCCCGCTCTTTGATGCTGCTCTCCACCTCAAAGACCGCGCTGATGCGGTTGGCGCAGGCCAGCGATTTGGAAATCGTGATGATCAGATTAGCCAGCTTCACCAGCTCCACCAGGATCTGCGACATATAATTGACCAGGGCGACCACTTCTCCCTGGGTGATGATCCCGTTTTCCACCTGCCACGCGCCCGTCCAGACCAGGGCGATGGTCGCGCCGTTGACGATGATATAGGTAACCGGGTTCATCAGCGCCGATATCTTGCCCACGAATACCTGGGAACGGACCAGCAGGCTGTTTTCCTCGTCAAATTTTTCGATCTCGTCCGGCTGGCGGTTGAAGGCCCGCACTACCCGTGCGCCCAGCAGATTTTCCCTGGCCGTCAGCAGGACCTGGTCCAGCTGCTTCTGTACCTTTTTATAAAGCGGCATGCTGACCAGCAGCACGCCGAACACGACCACGGACAAAAGCGGGATCGCCACCACAAAGATCAGCGCCGCCCGCACATTGACCGTAAAGGCCATGACCATCGCGCCGAACACGATGAACGGCGACCGCAAAAACAGCCGCAGCACCAGATTGACGCCCGACTGGACCTGATTGATGTCGCTGGTCATCCGGGTGATCAGCGTGGACGTGCCCACCGTGTCGATCTCCCGGTAGGACAGGCTGTTGATATGGCGGAACAAGTCGTTTCGCACCGCCGTACCGAATCCCACCGCGGCCCTGGCCGAAAAATACTGGGCCGTCAGCGAACAGGTCAGCCCGACCGCGCCCAATAGGACCAGAACGCCGCCCATCCGCAGGATCTGGGCCGTGTCCTGATTTTTAATGCCCACATCGATGATCCGCGCCATAACGAGCGGTACGAACAGCTCAAAGCTGGCCTCCAGCATCTTAAAAAGCGGGGCCAGGATGCTCTCGCGCCGGTACGCTTTCAGATATTTCATTAATTTCCACATAAAAACCTCCGCAGGGATGCCGGTTATGGTGGTCCCCTGCGAAGATTATACCAGATTTTCCCGGAATTACAAGGCGGTTTCCCCGGATTTGTGCTGCCGTAAGGAGCTGCTCCTTGCCTGCCGCGGCATTTTCCGGTAAAATAGTTTCCGGCAAAACCATATCAGCGGCCGGTTCCCAGTCCGATCCGGCCGGTTTTGGTCAAATTTTGCAGATTTTTAAATCCATTCTTCCTTTCTGAGGCACTTTCCTTATGAGAGCGCCGGAGCCGAAGCGATCATTTACAGACGAAAGGGAACGCCCATGACAGACATCGAGCTTTTTACAAAAGAATATCTCAGCCGGATCTTTTACTTTTGCCTAAAGAAGACCGGCAGCGAACAGGACGCCGCGGACCTGGCCGGGGAGATCAGCTTTGAGATCCTAAAAGTCCTGTCTTCGGGCGAGTCCCCCCGAGAATTCAGCGCCTGGGTCTGGGCCGTCGCCCGCAACCGCTGGGCCAGATGGTCCAAACGCCGCTACTATCGTTTTCCGGAAAACGAAGACATCGCGGATTACGCGGAGGAACTGACCTCGGAGGACGATGTGGAATCCTCCGTGATCCGCGCCGAAGAGCTGGCCCTGATCCGCAGGGAGCTGGCTTTCATCCGCACCGATTACCGGCAGATCCTGGTGGCTCATTACTTCGAGGAAATGAGCGTGTCCCAGATCTCCAAACGGTTCGGCATCCCGCTCGGCACCGTCAAAACCAAGCTGCAAAGCAGCCGCAGACAAGTAAAGGAAGGTATGAATATGGCAAGACAATTCGGAACCAGAAGTTTTCAGCCGGAAACCATCGGCTTCATCGCATCCGGCCTCCAGCCGAACGGACTCCCCTGGAGCGCGATCCAGCGGAAGATCCCCGTCAATATCCTCTGCGCCGCCAACAACAATCCCTGTACGCTGGAAGAGCTGTCCATGGAGCTGGGCATCGCCATGCCCTACATGGAGGAGGAAGTTTCCCTCCTGGAAAAAAGCGAACTGATCCGCCGGCTGGACCACGACCGTTTTCTCACTGCGTTTTTCATTTCCCCCAAAGAATGTAAGAACGAGATCAACGAGCTCTCCTGCCGGTTCGCGGAACGAAATTACCGGGCCTTATGGGAACTGGCGGGGGAGGCCTGCCGGATCGCAGAGCCTCTCGGCGCGGCAGACGGCGCGGTCAGCCCCGCGGACCGTCAGATGTATTTTGCTTTTTTCACAGAGCAGATGCTGCAGCTGGACTCGCTGCCGGCCAATATCTATGGCTGCTTCAAGCGGAGCGACGGCGGGACCTGGGGCCTCATCGGCTTTGAACAGGGAAGCGTCTGCCGCCTGGCCAATCCGTTTTTCAATAACAACGGCTGCTGGGCCCAGAGCCATCTGGGGTGGGACGGCTTCCAGGCGTCCGGCGAAGACTACGGGAAACGGGCCTGCACGCAGCAGCTTCCGGATCATTATAACCTGCAGTACCTGCGTATGGCCGCCCTGGGATACGATCCCGACCGTTTCACCCGCGAAGAGCGCCTCGCCGTGGACACTCTGCTGTCGCAGGGTTTCTGCGTCCGGACCGAAGACGGCCGTCTCCGCGTCGCGGCAATCCTGTTTGCGGACGACAGCCGGGAGCAGCTGACAGAAAAGCTCCGGAAGCTCCCGTCCTATCAGGCGCTTTTGTCCGCTACCCAGGCCTATATAGACGAAGCCAAAGCCATCGTCGCCCGCTACAGCAATCCCATTCTTTCAGAGGATTTCGATTATTACGTAGCCATGTCCCTGACCAGCCGCGGGCTCTTCGCTCAGCTCTGGAAAGACAGCGGCCTCTACACCGGCGGCCTCTGCGAATTTTCGGCGTTCTACTACCGGACGGACGAGGCGTAGGCGCGGCGATGCGTCCATAGAAAAACAGGCCGCTGACTTTTCACCGGAAAGAGAGTGCGTCAGCGGCCTGTTTTTTTGGTATCCAGTTTTATTGCGGATCGCATAGCGTCTTTACTCCAAAAATCCGGAATGAAACCGTTTTCTCCTGCTATAAAGCCCAGGAAAAGCCTTAAGCCATCGAAAGCTGCCGCGCTTCAATATACATACTAATATCATCCACAATATACTGCCTGCCGGTAGTGTGCAATGCTTCATAATAATTGCGGATATAATCAATCACTCGATAACGGTTAAACAGGTCAATTACGCTTTTCCCATTCATTCCTTTCGCATTTTTATATTCTTCAATGCAATATACAATGAAATCGGTTTTCTCATCCATTTTCAGGCCTCCTCCGGATAAGTGATATGTCCGGTTTCTTTTTCTTCCACCCACAAATCATATAATGTTAGAACACTCAAATGCCAGAGCTTCGTTTCTTCACGCTCTAACTGACGGTACAGTTCGGAACTATATAGTTGTGTCAGAGCTTCCTTTTCTGTCAGTGAACGCCTCTCCATCAACATCCGAATCAGGCGAGGAATGATAAATTCCAGCATTGCTTTGATACTCGCTTCACCCATTCTGATCCCTCCCTGCCTCAAATTGTCCGATGTACTTAAGCTCTTTCAAGGCCAACTCCGTGGTGAAAGTCATCTGATCAAACAGTTTTTTTACCTTAAGCCTGGCAATCGTCTCATCCCTGGTTAAAATACCTTCCTCATATGCAATAAACGTCCGATAAATTGTATCATTCGCGACAGGGCCGAAAACAATATCGTAATGCTCTCCGTTGTAACTTCCGTTTCGGTTAGCAAATACAAAATCCAGCCACTCTTCATTAGGCTCCGGAAAAATCAGAACCTTATATTTGCTTTTCAGTTCGTCTAATTCTGGCACGTCATACATACTGACGCAGGGAGAACCACTTTCTCTTCGATCTGTCACTTTGCCGGCAAAGCTAACCGCCTGTTTCCGGTTGGTTGTCGTATAGAATCCATATCCGAAGTCCAGCGTTCTGTTCTGATAAACCAGCCTTGGCCGATCCACAATCATATTACTGCCATGATATACAATCATCCCCGAACCTCCATCATTTTCTGTGCGTTAGCATATTTTCCATGAAGCGCTTCAAGTTTGTCGGGATATGCTTACGACGATCAATTTGCTTCTGCGGTTCTTCGGCTTTATCACTTTGTCTCCCAATTATATTATGAAACAGTTTTAACTCATATTACCACCCATCTATATTGTAACCAACAAATAAGAAGCAGTCAATCAAATTTGTGTCCGGAAGCTCGTAATAGTGAAAGCGGCTGTCTGTTTCAGTTTTATTTGTCTCTTTTTAATCCAATTCAAAAAGGACCCTCTCATAATCTTTTACATAATACCGGATATTTTTGCGGCCTCTTTGAATGATCGTATGACCTTCCGCTTCCAGTATTGCTTTCTGCGCCTCGACGCCGCCAGGATACTTTTCGTTTAACTCCCCATTCGCTTTCAGGGTTCTCCAATAAGGCGTTTTATCCTCGGACCGCTGATAACTTGCCCACGCCGCAATCGACACAAAAATCCCGGCTGTAATCGGTTCCGTAAAATCCGCGCCGCTTAATTTTGCAAAATACTCACGAATGTTTCCGACCGTGATCACTTTTCCGCAGGGAACGCGCTTCATTATTTTGTCATAATCGATCGGCGGAGCGAAATACATTCTGCTCCCGCCATATTTTTCTATACTCTTTTCATCTGTGATCGTCTGGAACTTCGGCATATCCTTGCTGTCGTTCAGCATTGCGTTGAAATCTTTTTATCTTCATTCGCCATAATCATACCTCCTGCCCCAAGCATATCTTATTTTTATAAGCCATGCAATGAGGCAGTTTTGAAATATTTATCAAATCCTTTTATTTCAAACATAGGATTATGCTCTCCTCTGCAGGCGGGAATTTACACCCGCAGTTCATACAAATAATCCGAAAACTCTTTTTCCGTGCTGCGCTTCTTATAAGTGATTTCTCCCGTCACCTGAAAGCCCAGTTTTCTTACAACCTTATTCGAAGCGGTATTTTCCTTATTGACTCTTACCGTAATCTTTTTTGCTCCCTGCCTGACGGCATAATCGATCATGCCCTTTGCGGCCTCTGTGGCATATCCGTTTCTCCAATAATCTCTGTGAACGCAGTACGCAATATCGTAAGTCTTTCCGTTATCGCTTACCATAAAGCTGCAGGTCCCTATCCTTACATGCGTATCTTTCAATTCGGAGATCAGATAACAGCAGTCTTCGTCCCCGGATAATGCCTCTATTTCCCTGACATAATCCTCGTCGATCTCTTCCATGGCCTCGTCAGGCAAATACTCGCCCATTTCAGG
>CANQUA010000051.1 GCA_947626915.1 uncultured Lachnospiraceae bacterium | reverse complement strand
GAGGCGGATTACGCGCTTCTCATGCTGTTCCCGTCGTCCGGCGAATATTTCAACGCCACGCCGGGCTATCTGGAGCTGGATGTCTGCGACGGCAAAATAGTCTGCGATGTGGACGAGGCCGGCAGACCCGCCGCCGGGACCCACACGGAGACCACCCTGGCCGGGGCGGGGCGTATCCCGCAGATCGCGGAGGCGGTCCGCGGGCACGGCGGCAAAGTGATTATGAATGTGAACTTTACGCTGGCGTGGGAGCTGGGCGGCGCGGAGCCGTACGCGGACGCGCTGCTGGCGGGCTATGACACCTATCCGTCTGCGACGCTGGATGTGATATTCGGCCGGTTCGCGCCTGTGGGACGCCTGCCGTTTACGCTTCCGCGGGGCGATGAGGTGCTGAAGGTGGATGCGAACGGCGTCTGCATAAGCCCCAACGACGTGCCCGGTTACGACAAGGACCGGTATCTGCCGGACTCCATGAAGGATGAAAACGGCAAGGCCTACGCGTACCGGGATACGGCCGGGAACTATTATGAACTGGATTTCGGGCTCAGTTACTGAGGGAAGGCAGAGCTGCGAAGCGGAGAATGCGGACGGGTGCGTTTTTTCGGAAACGTGCGCCGGCGGCAGGACAGGCCCGCGGAGCAGATGTGCTGATACGATAAACAAGTAGGAGGGATGAAAATGAAACCATTTATGGATCAGGATTTTCTTCTGTCCACGGAGACGGCGAAGAAGCTTTACCATGAATATGCCGAGAATATGCCGATTCTGGACTATCATTGCCATATCGATCCGAAAGAGATTTATGAGGACCGCAGGTTCGAGAACATTACGCAGGTCTGGCTGGGCGGCGACCATTATAAATGGCGTCAGATGCGTTCCAACGGCGTGGAAGAGCGGTATATCACCGGGGACGCGCCGGACCGGGAGAAATTCCAGAAGTGGGCGGAGACGCTGGAAATGGCCATCGGCAACCCGCTGTATCACTGGAGCCATCTGGAATTAAAGAAATATTTCGGTTATCAGGGCAGCTTAAACGGAGAGACGGCGGAAGAGGTCTGGAACCTGTGCAATAAACAGCTGGCCAGGGCGGACCACAGCGCCCGCAATCTGATCCGGATGTCCAACGTGACGCTGGTATGCACCACCGACGATCCGGCAGATTCCCTGGAGTGGCACAGGAAAATCGCGGAGGACGGCACCTTTGACGTACAGGTGCTGCCCACATGGCGTCCGGACAAGGCGATGAACCTGGAAAAGCCGGACTATTTGGATTATCTGAAGAAGTTAAGCGAGGTCAGCGGCGTGGAGATAGACAGCTTTGCGACCCTGCTCGCGGCGCTGGACAAACGCATGGATCATTTTGCGGCGCACGGCTGCCGCGTGTCCGACCATGGCCTGGAATATGTGATGTATGACCCCGCGCCGGAGGAGACGGTGGAAGCGATCTTCGCGAAGCGGCTGGCCGGCAGGACGGTCAGCGCCGGGGAAGCGCGTGTATTCAAGACCGCTTTCATGATCGCCATGGGCCGGGCCTACCATAAGCGCGGCTGGGCGATGCAGCTTCATTTCGGCGTGAAGCGCGACAACAACGGAAGCATTTTCCGCAAACTGGGACCGGACGCGGGCATCGACAGCATCGGCAGCCTGGCTCCGGCTTCGGAGATGGCCGATTACCTGAACGCCCTCGCGGAGACGGACGAACTGCCCCGGACGATCCTCTATTCCCTGAATCCCATCGACAACGCGGCCATCGGGACGATCATCGGCTGCTTCCAGGATTCGTCCTGCATCGGCAAGATCCAGCACGGCAGCGCCTGGTGGTTCAATGACAATAAGACCGGCATGATCGACCAGATGACGTCCCTGGCGAACCTGGGCCTTCTGGGAAATTTCATCGGCATGCTGACGGACTCCCGGAGTTTCCTGTCCTATACCCGGCACGAATACTTCCGCCGCATCCTGTGCGAACTGGTCGGCGGCTGGGTGGAGAACGGGGAATATCCGGCGGACTACGCGGTGCTGGAAAAAATCGTCAAGGGAATCTCCTATAACAACGCGGTGCGTTATTTTGGATTTGATCTTTAAGGCGCGCGGGTATGGTTTGGCCGCTGTAGGTGCATGGGGACAGGCGTTACACGGTGTCCGTAAGAAAATATTAGGACGTCTTTGATTGCAGCGTCCATCAGCCAAAATTGAAACAGCAAACAAGTACGGAGTACAGGCAGTATATTACGGATTTGGCTGCCTTGCTCCGTACTTTATTCGGAATCGTGTCTATATCATTATTTAAATAAATATCATTATTTAAATTTAGTGCAGCTGTGGCAGAGGGGCGGATGTCCCTTATAATCGATTAGATCGTATCTTCAATCTTTCGTGTATGGATGATTTTTTGTGCCTCTTTTTGTACTCTCTATTTGAGCGCATAGTTTATTCACTGGCATGAATGCAATAAAAGTGCATGGCATGGGGATCTGGATCTGCGGTCTGCTATTGTCCATTTACAAAAATATAGGTTGTTGTAACGGGGGATATTTTACAGAAATGTGTACATATATATAAGCATAGCACAAGTCCGTATAGATTTCCATACCTTGTGTGAGAAATTTTTTTGTTTTTGTCCTTTTTCGGAAAAATGCACTCGTATATTTATATATTATTTTGCATATTCAATCATTATATGGCTAAAATCATTCGGGTATCCGTCAACACTTTTTTCTTATTACTCCCCATACTAATTCCGAATTTTAACAATAGTGGAAGTATGATTTTTGTAAAAAATAATGCAAATGCTTTACTTTTTCATTACAATGTCATATACTATATCTGAAAGGAGTGTTTCGTATGGCACAGACAGTTAATGTGAACTTCCGCATGGATGCGGATTTGAAGAAAAGCATGGAGCAGACTTGCTCTGATCTGGGAATGTCCATGAGTACGGCATTCACCATTTTCGCAAAAAAAGTGAGTCGCGAGAAGCGTATTCCGTTCGAGATTTCAGCGGACCCTTTCTATTCGGAAAGCAATATCCGCTATCTGGAACGAAAAAAGAGGGAGATTGACGAGGGTAGAGCGCATATTGCGGAGCATAACTTGATAGAGGTGGATGACTGATGCGGTTATCATGGGAGGATGAAGCCTGGGCAGATTATCTCTATTGGCAGGAACAGGATAAAAAGACCTTAAAGCGCATTAATATGCTGATAAAGGATATACAGAGAAGTCCATATGAGGGCCTAGGGAAACCGGAGCCGCTGAAGGAAAATCTAAGCGGCATGTGGAGCAGACGCATAGATGAGACCAACCGGATAGTCTATTATGAGAAATACGGCGGTATTATTATCGTATCGTGCCGGGGTCATTATGATGATTGAGTTTTGAAAAAGCCGGAATATATTCGAGATGAGATGATATTGGCGGGGCATAGTCTCCGCCTTATTGCGGAATGTGCGTTTGAAAAATTTTTGACGAAAGCGGCTTGGTACAAGGATATAACTAATTTATAGGCTTCGATCAATTTACATTTGCAGAACAGTCAGGAAAAGAGATAGTCCAGAAGATATGGATTGTCTCTTTTTTATGCTTTAAATTGACAGGCATCTGTGCGAAATGTATGAATATACATGGCCGGTGGACAACAGTAAGAACGCTTTTTGTGAAAAAGGGGTTGTTTTTCTGTGAATCGGTCATTCATGTGTTTTGGGGCTGCAGAAAAGTACACATTATTAATTTAGCAAAGGAGGCCATTGATTATGGATGAGCTACAGTTACAATTTCGCCAGCAAACAGGTCTTATTTCCATTGAGAACTTTGATGAAATAAGGGATGCTTTGGCTGAGAAACTCTCCCGATACCAAAATGTGGTTTACACAAATGAAATGCTGGATGAAGCAAAGAAAGATAAAAAGTGCCTGCGTGATTTGCACAAGGAGATTGATGAACGGCGTAAACTGGTTAAAAAGACATATTTGGAACCTTATAACCGGTTCGAAAAGCAGGTAAAGGAGCTTTTATCCATGATTGATGCTCCTTTAGGGGAAATTCAATCTTTTTTGAATGGGATAGAGGAGCAGGAAAAACTGGAAAAACGTAAAGCTATTAAAAACTACTTCCAAAAGCGTTCTGCACCTCTGAACGGTATGGCCCAACAGGTATGGGACAGTCCGGTTTTCTTTGAGAATAAATGGCTCAATAAAACTACCTCGGCCAAAACCTGGCAAGCAGAAGTAGATGCGAAAATTTCCAGCGCAGCCAAAAGCATTCAAAATATTCAGGCGACTGGAGGCCAACATACTGGAGCGTTGATTGCAAAATATTTAGAGACTCTGAGCATCGACGGGTTATCTGAATACCGTGCCAGGTTAGCAGCGGCAGGTGATGGAGAAATATTTACTTTGGGCCAATTTCCTTCAACAGATCAGCGGACAGGATATAAGATATTAAAGTTGACCGGTAATGTGGAGCAGATGATTCAAGCTATGGAATTGCTCGCTATGTTAGGAATAGAAACGGATGAGATAGAGGATGGTATGCCACAGCCAATGCCGGAGCTGCTTCAACCAGATTTTGATTCCTTTGTTGCATTTGATCTTGAAACCAGCGGCACTTACGGAGCTGCCAGCGGTGATGTTCCTGCGGAGATCACGGAAATCGGCGCAGTGAAAGTGGAGAATGGGCAGATTACAGAACGCTTTTCACAGTTGGTCAATCCAGGACGCAAAATATTGCCGCGTATCTCTAAAATCACCGGAATAACCGATGCAATGGTAGCGGGGGAACCTGATATTTCTACAGTAATTCGCCAATTTGCAGACTTTATCGGAAACCGCATTCTGGTAGGACACAATATTAAGGCTTCTGACCTTCACTATATTGACCAGGCGGCCAGCAAAGCGGGAATCCGGATTGAGAATCCATTTTTTGACACCTACTGTTTTGCCAGGTCAATGAAAGATGCTCAGGGATGGGAAAATGTTAAACTTGAGTATCTCTCAAAGCAATTTGGAGTTGAACAGCCAGAGGCTCACAGAGCGTGTTGCGACGCGCAGGCGAATGCCCGGATTTATTTTAAGCTGAAAGAACTGGCGTAAGAACGAGAATGAACAATTGGTAAACAGATAGGGAAAATTGTAAAAAAGTATTTCAGAAGCCACATAAAATAGGACTTAGAGATATCGAGAGTTTAATTTTATTTCAGGGGAGCGTATTTATGGAGTATATCACAATAGTTTTAATTGTTTATCTGCTTATTTGCGGAGCGGCGGCTAGTAAGTTTGGGTCAATCGCAGAAATGAAAGGCCATGAGGGATATTTTGGGTGGTGTTTTTGGCTTGGACCGATCGGATGGGCTATGGTGATTGCGCTTCCGGATCGAAAAAAGGAATCGCCCGACTATTCCGAGCTGATCGCTTCTATGATGAATCAACAGCGGGCGTCCCTACCAGCCGAAAACGATGACAGTCTGCCTGAACTTTGAGAGGTGAATCATGAGCGAACGATATACAAGACTATATGTTCTTCCGGAAAATCTTTATCTTGAAAGAGCTCCGGTTCTGATCGCAGCGGGAGCGTTATTAAAGGACAATAAAACCGAGAGAATTCTTGCACAGTTGAAGCTGCGCAATCTTTACCATTCTCCGTTGACTGCGTGCAAGGTTCATATCAGAGCTTTTGAACCCGGCGGAGGGGAGCTGAAGAGCGGCGAGGATTATTCTTACCTGGATATCCATGTTGACTGTGGTATGGATTTTGGGTCACAAAAACCCGTTTATCTTCCTGATAATACGACACGCCGCATTCTGGTCAGCGTCATTCAGGCAGTATTTGAAGATGGGACAGTCTGGCGGCATCCGGTTGCCGAATGGAAGCAGCCGCCGCTGAGATGGCAGCGGATCGAGGAAAGACTTTCGAATTACGAGATGCGAAAGCAATATGCCATTGAGGCAGGCGGAAGCTGCGAATATTTACCTGAAAAAGCGGACGGTCTGTTTCTCTGTACCTGCGGGACAATTAATTTGGAGAGCGAAAGAACCTGCTCAAAATGCCATAGGGAGATGGAGACGCTTATGGCTGCACTTGATGATTCCGTGTTGGCCTCAAAGGTGAAAGAGCGTCTGGCAATGGAGGAAGCGGAACGTATTGAGAAAAAACGGATTGCGGAAGAAAAGCGGAAAGAAGAGGAACGGAAGCGAAAAGAGGAGCAAGATCGGATTGCTGCCGCTGCTGTACAAAAACGGGTGAAGCGAAAAAAGATCGTACTCAGTGCTGTTGCGACAATTTTTGTAATTGCAATCGTTGCGTTCGTGAAAATAGTTATCATTCCTGAAAGTAAGTATAGAGCGGCTGAGAAGATGCTGGAAGCGGAAAATTATGATGAAGCGATTGCCGTCTTTGATGCGTTGGGAGATTATAAGGATACGTTGGAGCGTAAGGAAATTGCGAGATGCCAAAAAGCCTATGCGCATGCGGAAGAATTATTGGCGTCGGGAGATTATGACGGAGCAATTGCTGCCTTTGATGTGTTAGGGGATTATAAGGATGCGGTGGAACGTAAGGAAATTGCGAGATGCCAAAAAGCCTATGTGCATGCGGAAGAATTATTGACATCAGGGGATTACGTACATGCGGCAATCTTTTTTTATAAAACTGGAGATTACAAGGACGCTCATGAGCGCAGTATGGAGCTTTGGAATGAAATTGGCAAACGATCGGCAATATCCGCGGGCAGTTATCATACGGTGGGCCTGCATTTGGATGGTACGGTTGTGGCAACAGGTAACAATAATGGCGATAAATGCAATGTGTCCGGTTGGACGGACATCATGGAGGTATCTGTAGGTGCTGGTCATACAGTGGGTCTGTGTTCAGACGGTACAGTAGTGGCAATTGGGTACAACAGTGATGGCCGTTGCAATGTGTCTGGCTGGACGGATATCGTGGCAGTGTCCGCCGGCGGTCACCATACAGTGGGTTTGCGTTCGGACGGAACGGTGATGGCGGAAGGCAGTAATGGTTCTGGTCAATGCAATATGTCCAGTTGGACAGATATCGTGGCAGTGTCTGCAGGCGATTATCATACAGTGGGGCTGCGTTCGGACGGAACAGTGGTAGCGGAAGGCATGAACAATTTTGATCAATGCAATGTGTCCGGCTGGACGGACATTGTGGCAGTATCCGCCGGCGGTTATCATACGGTGGGTCTGCGTGCAGACGGAACAGTGGTAGCGGAAGGCAAGAACAACTTTGATCAATGCAATGTGTCCGACTGGACGGACATCGTGGCAGTATCTGCAGGCAATTATCATACAGTGGGCCTGTGTGCGGACGGTACAGTAGTGGCAACTGGATACAATAATGATGGTCGATGCGATGTGTCCGGTTGGAGGGATATCATAGAGGTGTCTGCAGGCAATTATCATACAGTAGGTTTGCGCTCAGACGGTACTGTAGTGGCAAAAGGTAGTAATAGGCACCGCCAATGTTTTGTGAAAGACTGGACCGGTATCGGATGTCCGATTGACGCTTCAGCGGAGTCATAGTAGTACTTCTATGAAATTGATTGCGTATATCTGCAATTTCGGCAAATATATGAAGAAGTATATGAGATGCGCCATAATATCAAAAGAGTGAAAGAGATGTATTCGAAAGAGCTGCAGATTCAGAGACTATAATCTCAGATACGAAAACCGGCGAATAGTCTTCGGATGTATTTTTGGGAGACAGATGTAAAAAAAGCAACGGCTTTTCCACAGAGAATATGCAGTTGCATTTTTGCTGTGTAGAATGTAATTATTTTACTTCGGAAGTGAAAACAAGCAAAGAGTAGCGATCACGGAGATTCAAATATCGAATGTGACCGCTGCTTTTTATAGGCTTGTTTTGTACCGTTTATCGGGCCGCCCCGCATATCCATTCAATAAAATCAGAAAATCAGAACATTTGTGAATTTCTGCGTGATTCTCTTTTCAAATCCCTGATTATCCGATATAATCAGTGACAGGAGGATCCATGTCCCGGGATTGGCGGGGGCACGGCCGGCAGGTGATTCCGATCCGGCCGCCTGGATCTGTTTGTACGAAAGAACGGGCATGGACAGCCCGAAGATACCAGGGGGATGAAATGGGAAAATCGGTCCTGTTTATTGACAGCGAAATTTCTGTGGAAGAGAAGGAGATTCTGGATATCGGCGCAGTGCGGGAGGACGGAAGCGTGTTCCATTCCGCGTCGACGGCGGATTTCGCGCGTTTTGCGGCCGGCGCGGATTTTTTGTGCGGGCACAACGCGATCCATCATGACATGAACTATCTGCGTCCGTTTCTGCCGGCGTCCGTAGGAGAGATTCCGGTCATCGATACGCTGTATCTCTCGCCGCTGCTGTTTCCGGATCAGCTTTCTCATGCCCTGTCCAAGGATGAAAAACAGCGGGAGGAGGACGCCAATAACCCGGTCAGCGATTCCCGGAAGGCCAGGGAACTGTTCCTGCGGGAGGTCAGCGCGTTCCGGAACCTGCCGGGCGGGCTAAGGCGGATCTTCTGCTCTCTTTTATATGACGTGGAGGAATTCCACAGCTTTTTTGCTTATCTGGGGTACGTTCCCTTCCGGGCCGGTACCAAAGAGGCGATCTGTCAGTTTTTTGCCGGTAAATTGTGCACGAACGCCGCGCTGGAGGAGATGATTCAGTCGTCGCCGGCGGAATTGGCCTACGCCCTCGCGCTGATCCACGCGAAGGAACCTCTGCCGATGATCCCGCCGTGGGCGGCGGAGCGGTATCCGGCTCTGGAACATGTGATGGCGCGCCTCCGGAACACGCCCTGTGAAAAGGGCTGCGATTACTGCGGCGGGCAGCTGGACATTCATAAGGGGCTGAAGCGGTTGTTCGGTTTCGATCAGTTCCGGGTCTACGCGGGAGAGCCGCTGCAGGAGCGGGCGGCTCAGGCCGCGGTGGAGGGAAAATCGCTGCTGGCGATCTTTCCGACCGGCGGAGGCAAGTCCATTACGTTCCAGCTCCCGGCGCTGATGGCCGGGGAGGCGTGCCGCGGTCTGACGGTGGTAATCTCTCCGCTGCAGTCTCTGATGAAGGATCAGGTCGATCATCTGAATGAGGCCGGGATCGTGGAAGCGGTCACGGTCAACGGCCTTTTGAGTCCCATCGAGCGGGCGGATGCCTTTCAGCGCGTGGCGGACGGGAGGGCCAGCCTGCTCTACCTGTCGCCGGAGCAGCTGCGTTCGAAAACGGTGGAGCGGATGCTGCTGGCCCGCCGGGTGGTGCGTTTCGTGATCGACGAGGCGCATTGCTTTTCAGCCTGGGGGCAGGATTTCCGCGTGGATTATCTCTATATCGGAGATTTCATCCGCAGGCTGCAGGAGAAGAAAGACGGGCAGATCATTCCGGTTTCCTGTTTTACGGCCACGGCCAAGCAGAAGGTCGTCAGCGATATCAGCGATTATTTCCGGCAGAAGCTGGGCCTGAATCTGGAACTGTTCGCCTCGACGGCCGTCCGGGAGAATCTGCATTATGTGGTGCTGCACCAGGAGACGGACGACGAGAAGTACCAGACGCTCCGTTCGCTGGTGGAGCAGAAGAATTGCCCGACGATCGTTTATGTGGCCCGCACGAAGCGGACGAAGGAGCTGGCGGAGCGTCTGACCCGGGACGGGTTCCCGGCGCGGCCCTTTAACGGGAAAATGGAACGGCAGGAGAAGATTGAGAATCAGGAGGCGTTTCTTCGCGACGAGATCCGGATCATCGTGGCGACCTCCGCCTTCGGGATGGGCGTCGATAAGAAAAACGTCGGTCTGGTCGTGCATTATGACATCTCGGATTCGCTGGAAAATTACGTGCAGGAGGCGGGCAGGGCCGGCCGCGACGAATCGCTCCAGGCGGACTGCTATGTGCTGTATAACGACCAGGATCTGGACCGTCATTTCATCCTGCTGAACCAGAGCAAACTGAATATGAGCGAGATCCAGCAGGTCTGGAAAGCGATCAAGGATATGTCCAGACAGCGGATGCGCATCTGCTGTTCGCCGCTGGAGATCGCCCGGCAGGCGGGCTGGGACAACATGGTCTTTGACGTGGAGACGAGAGTCAAGACTGCGATCGCCGCACTGGAAAACGCGGGTTATATCAAGCGGGGCCAGAATATGCCCAGGGTCTACGCCACGGGGATCCTGGCCGCCAATATGCAGGAGGCCAGCGCCCGCCTGCAGGCTTCGCCGCTGTTTACGCAGGAGCAGAGATTGAACGCCAGCCGTATTCTGCAGTCGCTGCTGTCCAGCCGGAGCCTGTCGAAAGCGAAGTACGGCGAGGCGGAATCGAGGGTGGATTATCTGGCGGACATGCTGGGTCTGACGAAGGAAGAGGTCGTGACCTCGATCAACCTGATGCGCCAGGCGGGGCTTCTGGAAGATTCGAAGGACATGTCGGCCTACATTTTCCGGGGTGATACTCAAAACAGGACCGCGCAGATTCTGGACCGGTTCGCGAAGCTGGAGGAATATCTTCTCGGCCAGATCGGGGAAACGGGCGGCGATCTGTACCTGAAAGAGGTCAACGGCGGGGCGCTGGAGGCGGGAATCGCTTCTTCCAGCGTGAAAAATATCCGCACGATCCTCTATTATCTGACCATAAAAAATTATATTTCCAAGGAAGAAAACGGGAACAGCCCGGTTGTCCGGGTCAAGCCGCTTTTGGAACAGGAGAAGCTGCTGCGCCGGTTCCGGCTGCGCATCGATATCTGCCGGTTTGCGGTGGAACGGTTTTATGAGGAAGCGGTCCGTCAGGCGGAGGCGCAGGACGGGCGGCAGGAAGCGGGGCCGGCCCGCGAGGAGCAGGGAGACGGGGAGGATAAGGCCCAGGGCGGGAAAATGGAACTGCTTCCCGTGAGTTTTTCGCTGGTGGGACTGTATCGGGATTATGTCGATACGCCCAATCTCCTGACAGACACGTCGGAAGCGTCCCTGACCGATGTGGAGGACGCTCTTTTGTACCTGTCCAAGATCGGCGCGGTGAGGCTGGAGGGCGGTTTCCTGGTTCTTTATAACGGAATGGAGATCAACCGCATCGTCCGGGACAATCGGATCAAATACAAGGTGGACGATTACCGGATGCTGAATGAGTTCTATGCCCAGAAGATCCGCCAGATCCATATTGTGGGCGAATATGCCAACCTGATGGTGCGGGACTATGATGCCGCGCTGCAGTTTGTGCAGGACTATTTTCAGATGGATTTCCAGAAGTTTATCGCCAAATATTTTAAGGGAGAGCGGGCCAAAGAGATCAGCCGGAACATTACGCCGGAAAAATACCGGCAGCTTTTCGGGGAGCTTTCCGATACGCAGTCCCGGATCATCCAGGACGCGGATTCCCGCTGTATTGTGGTGGCGGCGGGACCGGGCAGCGGCAAGACCCGCCTGCTGGTCCATAAGCTGGCGGCCCTGATCCTGCTGGAGGATGTAAAATACGAGCGGCTTCTGATGCTGACCTTTTCCAGGGCCGCCGCGACGGAATTTAAGATGCGCCTGATGGGGCTGATCGGAAACGCAGCCAATTTTGTGGAGATCAAGACGTTCCATTCCTATTGTTTCGACCTGCTGGGCAAGGTGGGGAGCCTGGAGGACGCCCAGAGCGTGGTGAAGAACGCGGCGGAAATGATACGCCGCGGCGAAGTGGAGCCGGGACGCATCACGAAAAGCGTGCTGGTGATCGACGAGGCCCAGGATATGGACGAGAATGAATTTTCCCTGGTGCGGGCCCTGATGGAGCAGAATGAGGACATGCGGGTGATCGCGGTGGGCGACGACGACCAGAACATCTATGAATTCCGTGGTTCGGATTCCCGCTATCTGAAATCGCTGATCGAGGACCACGGTGCGGTGAAATATGAGATGGAGGAAAATTTCAGGAGCTGCGCCGGAATCGTGCATCTGGCGAACGCCTGGGTCGGGAAGCTGGGCGGCCGGATGAAGACAAGCCCGGTCCGCGCCGTCCGTCCGGAATACGGTACGGTCTGCCTGGTCCGCCATGCGGGCGGGTATCTGGAGGAACCGCTGGCTGATCAGATCTGCCGGACCCACAGCGGCGGCAGCGCCTGCGTTCTGACGAACACCAATGAAGAGGCCATGCGGGTCGAGGGGCTGCTGTTGAAAAAGGGGGTGCGGGCGAAATTGATCCAGTCCATGGACCGGTTCCCCCTGTGCCAGCTGGCGGAGGTGCGTTTCCTGATGGAGCTGCTGGACAACGGGCGGACTTCCGCTGTGATCGGCGAAGAACTGTGGAACGAGGCGGAGCGGCGGCTGGAGGAGGTTTACGGAGCCAGCGCTTGTCTGGAAAACTGTAAAAATATGATGCGGAAATTTGAAATGGTCAATCCCGCCAGATATTGGAACGATCTGGTGGAGTTTGTCAAGGAATCCCGGTATGAGGATTTTTACAGCGATGAGAAAGGCGTCGTCTATGTGTCCACGATCCACAAATCGAAGGGGCGGGAGTTCGACCAGGTTTATATGCTGCTGAGCGCTTCCTGCGGCGGCGGTTCTCCGGCAGAGACGCCGGAGGAGATACGAAAGCTGTATGTGGGGCTGACGCGGGCGAAAAACGACCTTTACGTCCATTACAGCGGCAGCCTGTTCTCCGGTTATCGGGACGAGGGCGCCGTCATGGAGGAGGACGCGGCGGTCTATCCGGAGCCTTATGAGGTTTGTATGCAGCTGTCTTACAGGGATGTGGTTCTGGATTATTTCAAAGGGTATGTGAAAACGCTGATCCCGGTTCCGAAAGCGGGCAGGAGATCCGCGGACGCTTTGCGCGCGTTCCGTCCCCGGCTGTTCAGCGGTCAGGAACTATGGGTTGACAGGAGCGGCCAAAATGGTGTATACATAAAAGCACGGATCCAGGACCGGGATATTTCGGTGGCCAAACTGTCAAAGGCGTCCGCGGAAAAGCTGGCGGCCTGGGTGCGGAAAGGCTACGAGCCGGTCTCCGCGCGGGTCCGCTTCATCGCCGCCTGGAAACCGGCGGAAGAAGGCGCGGAGGAACTGATGATCGTGCTGCCGGATATCGTGCTCAGGAAGTCTGGAGGCGGCCGCTAGGAACGTTTTGGCGGCGCTTGCGGACGGTCGAGCGTATTGTATTCGGGACTCCGGGGGCGGGGCCTGCCGGCAAATGGAGAAAGACGATGATCCCGGGAGACAGGCCGGAATGCGGCTTCAGGGAAAGGATTCCGCAGCGGCGTTTTGTAAGATAAGAGGAACCGGATCATAACATATTGGAATAGAAGAGAAAGCGGATCATAACATATTGGAATAGAAGAGGAACCGGATCATAACATATTAGAATAGAAGAGGAGAAAAATCATGGCAGATGTAAGACCATTTGTGTGCATAAGGCCGGCGGAAGCGGCAGTTTCGGAGGTAGCCGCGCTGCCTTACGACGTGTATAACCGGAAAGAGGCCTGTGCGGCGGTGAAAGGGCGGCCGCTCTCGTTTCTGAATATCGACCGGGCGGAGACCCAGTTTCCCGACGACGTGGATATTTACGCCCCGCAGGTTTATGAAAAAGCGAAGGAACTGCTGGAAAAAGAGATCGCGGACGGCGTGTTCGTGACGGACGAGGGGGAGAATTATTACCTGTACCGGCTGACCATGAACGGCCGCAGCCAGACCGGCGTCGTGGCCTGCTCGTCCATCGACGATTATGTAAACGGCGTGATCAAAAAGCATGAGAATACCCGCGAGGAAAAAGAACTGGACCGCATCCGCCACGTGGACGTGGTGGGGGCCCACACCGGGCCGATCTTTCTGGCGTACCGCAGCGACGAGACGCTCTCCGCGATCATGGCGGAGGTGACGGCGGAACCGGCTCTTTATGATTTCGTGTCAGAGGATGGGATCGGACATACGGTCTGGAAGATTGCGGACGCGGCGCGGGTGCAGGCGGTCCGCGAGGCGTTTGCGCGGATCCCGGCGACCTATATCGCGGACGGGCATCATCGGGCGGCCTCAGCTGTCAAAGTGGGGCTGAAACGCCGCGCGGAGCATCCGGATTATACCGGCGAGGAACCGTTTAATTACTTCCTGTCGGTGCTGTTCCCGGAGGATCAGCTGATGATCATGCCCTACAACCGGGTCGTGAAGGATCTGAACGGTATGACCGCGGCGGAATTTCTGAATGCGGTCGAAAAAAGCTTCACCGTGGAGACGGTGGGAAGCGAGGCGTATGGTCCGTCAGAAAAAGGGACCTTCGGCATGTATCTGGACGGCGTCTGGTACGCGCTGAAGGCCAGGGCGGAGATCCTGGCGGCGGCCGCCGGGGATCCCGTGAAAGGTCTGGACGTATCGGTGCTGCAGGATTACCTGCTGGGGCCGGTGCTGGGCATCGGCGATCCGCGGACGGACAGGCGCATTGATTTCATTGGCGGGATCCGGGGACTGGGCGAACTGGAGCGGCGCGTGGCGGAGGACATGACGGCGGCGTTTTCCATGTACCCGACCTCGATCCAGGAATTGTTTGCCGTGGCCGACGCGGGGCTTCTGATGCCGCCCAAATCCACCTGGTTCGAGCCGAAGCTGCGCAGCGGGATTTTCATTCACCGGATCTGATGCTGCTTTGCGGGGAAAAGACAGTTCTCTTGTAAGAGCGGAGACGGTTGGAACAAATGAGGAGTATATCCCTGCCGGGCCGGAGAATTACCGCTCCGGACTTCCGTAAAATTTAAAAGGAAAACCGGAATCTGCCGGTCCCACATAAAAGAGCCTCCCGGCGCATAAATATCAGGTAGAATGACATGTCTGCCCATATGGATGCGAGGGAGGTCTTTGTATGGAATCGGGTAAGAAGCCGCAGTTGGTACATTTGGTCATTGCGCTGGAATCGGTGGTTTTGCTGGCGTTTCTTGTGATGCTGACGCCCTGGGGGAGCCGGCTGACCCTGAGCGGGAATGCGGTCGGGGCGGAGACGGGACGCAGCACCGGAGAAAATGCCGGCGGCAGCGGCGCCGGACAGGGAGCGGGCGGAGGGGCGGACGCTGCGGGAGGTTCCGGCAGCACAGGAGGTCAGAGCGGCGGCGCTCCTGAAAAAGATTACATCAAATGGGTGGATTTCGGCGTCACCGAGGCGGCCATGAAAAAAGCGTTCCGCTATGATATCGATACCTGCCTGGCGGAGATTCATTTAAACTGGATCGAGATCCTGGCGTATCTGGGCGCGAAGTACGGCGGCGATTTTTCCCGCTACAGGGATTCGGACGCGGATACATTGGCGGAGAGGCTGAAGGCGGGAGAGAAGATCGGGGAAATCACGGCGGATATGAAATATTATGCCTATTATCTGGAGGCCTACACCGCGGTGCTGGGCGGCATGGTAGGGCAGTTTGAAGTGGAGATACCCGGTTCCCAGGCGCCCGCGTTCGCCCTGCCGAAGGACGAGGCGGGAATCCCCATACCGACCGAGGAGCCGGTCTGGGTCACGAAATACGGTCTCAAGGCATTTTCGCCCATCGCGAAAAATTATCCCTATACAGACTACGACGATTTCGGCGCGTCCCGCGATTACGGGTACCGCCGCACCCACCTGGGCCATGATCTGATGGGACAGGTCGGCACGCCGGTCATCGCCGTGGAATCGGGCTATGTGGAGGCCATCGGCTGGAACCAGTACGGCGGCTGGCGGCTGGGCATCCGCAGCTTCGACGGGAAGCGGTATTATTACTACGCCCATCTGCGGAAAAATTATCCGTACCATAAATCCCTGAAAGAGGGCAGCGTCGTCCAGGCCGGCGACGTGATCGGTTATCTGGGCCGCACCGGATACAGCACGAAAGAAAATACCAACAACATCGACGAGGCGCACCTGCATTTCGGGCTTCAGCTGATTTTCGACGAGTCCCAGAAAGACAGCGGCAATGAGATCTGGATCGACTGCTACGAGCTGGTCAAATTCCTCTCTTCCAACCGGGCGGAGACGGTCAAGGACCAGGAGACGAAGGAGTATTACCGCGCCTACCAGATGAAGGACCCGGCAATTCCCGGAGAGATTCCGGAGCAGAGGATCCCGGCGGAACAGAGAATCCCGGTGGATCCGTCATGACCGGCGGAACAGAAGATACAGGCGGATCCGTCATGACGGGCGGGCCGGCGTCCGCCCGGAACATACCGCCGCGTTGTCGTGACGGTTTCGGTCCCGCAGATGAAATATCGCGCAAATGTCTGAATCTATTGTACTGCCCCGCGTTTTATGGTATACTTTTCCATAAAGAAATTGCTTGCCGGCTGCCATACGGACCGGCCGCAGACATTGGGGGGATATTTTTAAATGAGAGACCTGGCATATTTGAAACTCCTGGCCCGCGAGTACCCGACCGTGCGCGCGGCTGCCAGCGAGATCATCAATCTGACGGCCATCGGCGGACTCCCGAAAGGAACCGAGTATTTTTTCAGCGACCTCCACGGAGAGCATGAGGCATTCATCCACCTGCTTCGCTCCTCGTCCGGTATCATCCGCGAGAAGATCAAAGAGACGTTCGGCTACGTGATCCCGGACGCGGATCAGGACGAGCTGGCGAATCTGATCTATTATCCGAAGAAAGAGCTGGCCAGGATGGAGCGGGAGGGCCGGTGTACCGACGACTGGAAGCGGATCACGATTTTCCGGCTGGTGCAGATCAGCAAAGTAGTCTCGTCCAAATACACACGCTCCAAGGTGCGTAAGAACATGCCGGCAGATTTCGCCTACATCATCGACGAGCTGCTTCATGTGGATTACAACGACGAAAATAAAAAGATTTATTACAGCGAGATTGTCCGGACGATCATTGAGATCGATATCGCGGATCCGTTCATCTGCGCCCTGTGCGAACTGATCCGGAAGCTGACCATTGACAGCCTTCATATCATCGGCGACATCTTCGACCGCGGCCCCAGGGCCGACCTGATCATGGAGGAACTGATGCACTTCCACGATGTGGACATCCAGTGGGGAAACCACGACATTTCCTGGATGGGAGCCGCCACCGGCAATCTGGCCTGCATCTGCAATGTGCTGCGCATCGCCATCAGCTACAACAGCTTCGATGTGCTGGAGGACGGTTACGGGATCAACCTGCGCCCGCTGTCCATGTTCGCTGCCGCTGTCTACCGGGACGATCCGTGCCTGCGGTTCTCGCCCCATATCCTGGACGAGAATATCTACGACGCCGTGGATCCCGGACTGGCCGCCAAGATGCACAAGGCCATCGCGGTGATCCAGTTCAAGGTGGAGGGCCAGATCATCAAACGCCATCCGGAATATCAGATGGACGGGCGCTGTCTGCTGGAAAAGGTTGATTTTGAAAACGGAACAGTGACCGTGGACGGTCAGGTTTATCCGATGCTGGACATGCGCTTTCCTACGGTAGACCCGAAGGACCCGCTGGCGCTGTCGCGGGAGGAGGAGGAGCTGCTGCATACGCTGGCGCTGTCCTTTAAGCACAGCGCCCTGCTTCACAAGCATGTGAAATTCCTGTATTCCCACGGCTCCATGTATAAATGCTGCAACAACAACCTGCTTTATCACGGCTGCATTCCCATGCGGGAGGACGGAAGCTTCGAGGAGATGACGTTCGCCGGGCAGACTTATTCCGGCAGGGCCATGATGGACGCGCTGGATAAAATCGTGCAGAACGCCTATTTTTATCCGGAGAACCATCCGGGCAAGGAATCGGCCAGGGACTTCATGTGGTATCTGTGGTGCGGGGCCAAGTCTCCGGTTTACGGCAAGGACAAGATGACCACGTTTGAGAATTATTTTGTGGAGGACAAGTCTACGCATAAGGAGACCTTTAACATTTATTATCAGCTGAGCGTCATGGAGGAATACTGTGATAAGATCCTGACGGAATTCGGCCTGCCGACCAGGGGCGGACACATCATCAACGGCCATGTGCCGGTGAAGATCAAGGACGGGGAGACGCCGGTCAAAGCAGGCGGCAAGCTTTATATCATCGACGGCGGACTGTCGAAAGCCTATCAGAGCAAGACGGGCATCGCGGGCTACACCCTGATCTACAATTCTCACCATCTGGCCCTGGCGGAGCACAAACCGTTCCATCCGGGCGGCAAGAATACGCCGAAGGTGACGATTGTGGAGAAAATGAAGAGCCGGGTCATGGTCCGGGATACGGATCTGGGCGCGGAGTTGAACGCGAAGATCGACGATCTGAAAGAGCTGACAGCCGCCTACCGGGAGGGGATCCTGAAGGAGCGGATCGAATAGGCGGATCCTGCGGATGACACATTCAATACGGCGTGATACGAAAAGGAGAATGAAATGAGAAAAGAGGAATTCCTTCAGACTCTGCGGCGCGCTCTGACGGGGACGGTGCCGCCGGCGGTCGTTGAGGAAAATATGCGGTATTATCAGGAATATATTGACGGCGAGGTCCGCGGCGGCCGCAGCGAGGAGGAGGTCATCGCGGAGATCGGCGATCCCCGTCTGATCGCGAAAAATATTGAGGACACGACGGTCGGGGCCGGAGACGGCGGTTATACGGACGCGGGTTACACGGACCAGGGATATGACAATCCCTATGGGCAGCCGGACGATCCTTATCGGGAGAAGCGGCCGTTCCATCTGTTTGATCTCAGCCAGTGGTACGGCAGAGCGATGGTGTTTCTGGTGATCATACTGGTTTTCTGCGTGGTTATTCAGATTGTCGGCGGTATATTCAGGCTGCTGGCCCCGCTGATCGGACCGCTGTTTATCATCTGGCTGATTGTTACGATTGTGAACGGCATACGGCGGCGTTAGCGGTTGAAAAGAGTCGTAAAAAGGCGATAAAACTGTTTTGTAACAGTTTTATCGCCTTTTTCTATTGACAAATTAACAAAAAAGAAATATAATGCCAAATGTAGTTAATAATTTTGTAATAGATTTATGGGAGTGGGCAATGAAGGTAAAAATTTGGAAATGGTTCCTGGGATTAAGCGTGTGGGGACTCATAACCGCGGCAGGGGCACAGACCGCGTACTGCGTCGGAGAGACGGAGTACGTGGAAGCGATTGGGGTAGAGACCAGCTCCTGCTATGTGCTGATGGTGGACGCGCCTGTGCTTTCGGTTTATGATGTTCCGGACCCGGAGGCCTCTCTGGTAGCGGACATCGCCCGTGAGGAGGTTTACACGGTGGAGAGCTACGAGGATGGCTGGGCGCTGATTTCCGGCGAGACGTTTTCCGGATATGTGAAGGTATCGGATGGGGCGACTTTGGTAGAGACGACCCAGGAGGTCGTGGACGAGCAGACGATCCTGCGCAACGAGGTAGTCGAGTACGCGCTGCAGTTTGTCGGCAATCCTTACGTGTGGGGAGGCGTGGATCCCAACACGGGCGCCGATTGTTCCGGATTTACGATGTATGTGATGCGGGAAGCGGCGGGCGTCGAGCTGTCCCATGGGTCGGCGGCCCAGTCCGGCGAGGGGACGAAGGTATCGGAGCCCCAGATCGGCGACCTGATCTTTTACAGCGCGGACGGCCGGATCAATCACGTGGCGATTTACATAGGCAACGATCAGGTAGTCCATGCGGCGACGGAAAAGACCGGCATCAAGGTTTCGAAGCTGAACCACCGCAAGATTGCGAAGATCGTGGACGTGCTGTCCTAGATGCGGGAGATGTCTCCGGGCTTTGTAACGGATCGGAATTATCGTCAAAAAGGCGCCGGGTTTATTCAGGCCCGTAATAATCGGCAGGAAGATGGCCGGGGATGTATACGTTCACATGATCGATCGGCGAATCGGGTTCATGGGACGTCCCGAATTCGCAGATGCCTTTGTCAAAATCATAGCGGTATGCTATATGGGAGGGGTGCCCGTAAGATTCTGCGGGCGCCCCGTACTGTTTTGTCATCTGCGCGTAGGAATCGCCTATATGGATGCCCCGGCCGGTTTGGGGTGTTTCATTCCAGAACCGGAACCGCACGCAGATATCATTTTCAAAATACGCGCTTAGCGCCTTATCAATGATATAGCAGCCGGACGAATAGGTATAACTGACATTTGCTTCGGTCAATTTGTCCGTGAAGTCCTGCCTGTTTTCGTAAAGCGCCAGCGTCAGATCTCCCAGGATAACGGTATAATCTTCCGAAACAGCTTCCGTTTCGGCCGTGCTGCTTTCAGGCGCGGGTTCAATGGACTCGTTTTCAGCCGGAGAGCCGGCTGCCGTGTTTTCTGCGGGGTTTTCCGGTGAAGGCCCGGAGCCAGTCAGAGGATGGCCGGCGCAGGCGCACAGAAAGAAAGACAGGGTCCAGACAACGGCCGTATATCGGATGTTCATTCCAAATACCCCCTCATGTTTCGTTAGCGGTTTCTTCTCTTACAGATTGGCAGGCTGCGGCCGGATGGATATGGGATTCCATCCTCCGGTTTCAGTCAGGATCGGCGTAGGCGGGAAACAGATCCGGAATATAGACGTCTATATTATAGAAAGAATCTGCGTCCGGCTCGGTACGGTCGGTACGGGCGATTCCAAACTCACAGACACAATCATCGAAAGAATAAACGTATGCGTCATATTCCCCTTTATAATGAAGCGTGTACTGGTCGTGGGGCTCTCCGTACTGTTTTGTCATCTGCGCGTAGGAATCGCCTTTACGAATACCCCGGCTTGTTTGGGGAGTTTCATTCCAGAACCGGAATCGCACGCAGACATCATTTTCAAAATAGGCGGTCAGCGCCTGGCCGATCCGGTAGCTGCCGGATGAATCGGAGCCGGGAGAGGCGCTGTACGTATAGCTTATATCCGCGCCGGTCAGCTTGGCCGCGAAGTCCTGCCGGCTCTCATAGAGGGAAAACGTCAAATCCCCCAGAATAACGGTATCGTCGCTTAAGACGGGCTCTGTTTCGGGCGGTTCGGATACGGACTCGGACCCCGGGGAATCCTCCCCGGCGGTCCGGGTCCCTGCCTGAGAGACGTCCGCGTCGCTTGCGGCGGAGATTTCCGGTGAGGATTGCCCGGCGATGGGCGTGCGTCCGGCGCATGCGGATAAAAACAAAGTCAAAGCCCAAACGGCTGCGGGCCGAATCTTCATGAAAGCTCTCTCCTCCCTTTGGTTCTGCGGTGCGCGGCAGATTTTCTCCGTGTTCTGTACTTTTTATAACATAAATGAAATGCGGTTGCAATCAGCTTATGGGAAAACAGATGGAAATTTTTAAGCATCGGCGGTATAAAGACGCCGCAAACAGCCATACTACTCCTGTAACAAAAAACATTTCATGTCAGGAGGTGCCAGACCATGGCAAAGAACAGCTACGATATGGACGAGTCCAGAAACAGCCAGAACAAGAACCAGAACAACAGTCAGAACGGCGGCAGCAATCAGAACAGCGAGAACAACAGCCAGAACAGCAATCAGAATAACAGCCGCGGCAGCAGCAAGAACTGCGGCGGCAGCAGCAATCGATAAGAACTCACCGAAAGGCCGTCCCGTAAAATGTGGGACGGCTTTTTTCTGCCCGCATATATTAATAAAAAAGGGCAGGTGAGAACATGCGTTATCCGATCATTTCCATGCGGCAGCTGGATTTCTGGATCGCCCAGAACCGGCAGATGTACCTGGTGGACCTGCGGGGGCGTGAGGCTTATGAGCGGGGGCATCTGAGAGGGGCCGTCAATATCCCTTTTGACGAGCTGGAGGACCGTCTTGCGGAACTGCCTGCGGGACTGCCGCTGGTCTTTTACTGCACGAGGGGCAGCCAGAGTATGCTGGCCTGCAATCACTTAAGCGACCGCGGCTATCAGGTGATCAACGCGGCAGGCGGTCTGAACGCCTATCGGGGGAATCATCTGGTGAGCGGGCAGCGCCGGGAGCGGCGTGAGAACAGGGACGCCGGGGATAAATATCTTCCGGAATCCGCGAATCCCGGTTGACAGAATGCCCCGACTGCATATAAAATGGTACTGTCGCGGAAGACCAGTCAGATCAGACGGTGAGGAATATTTGGTGAAACGATTATTTGAGATCATTGCGCCCTGCCATTTCGGCCTGGAGGCGGTGCTGAAAAAGGAGATTCTGGATCTGGGCTACGATATTTCCCGGGTGGAAGACGGCAGGGTGACGTTTATTGGCGATGAGGACGCGGTCTGCCGCGCCAACATTTTCCTGCGGACGGCGGAGCGGGTGCTGATCTGCGCGGGGAGTTTTCACGCGGAGACCTTCGATGAATTGTTTGAAAATACGAAAGCGATCCACTGGGAAGAATGGATCCCGGAGGACGGGCGGTTCTGGGTCGCGAAAGCGTCTTCGGTTAAGAGCAAACTGTTCAGTCCCTCCGACATCCAGAGCATTATGAAGAAAGCCATGGTGGAGCGGATGAAGACAGCCTGTGGGACGTCCGTATTTCCGGAGACAGGCAGTCCCTATCCGCTGCGGGTCTTTCTCCATAAGGACCAGGCGACGGTAGGCATCGACACGACCGGGGATTCCCTGCACAAGAGGGGCTACCGCACCATGGTCAGCAAGGCGCCGATCTCGGAGACGCTGGCGGCGGCCCTGATCCTTTTGACGCCCTGGCGGAAGGACCGGATCCTGGTGGATCCTTTTTGCGGCAGCGGGACCTTTCCGATCGAGGCGGCGCTGATGGCGGCCAATATCGCCCCCGGCGTGAAAAGACCGTTCCTGGCGGAGGCATGGCGGAACCTGATTCCGGAGAAATACTGGTCGGAGGTCAGGGAAGAGGCGCAGGAACTTGCGGATCTGTCGGTGGAGACGGATATACAGGGCTACGATCTTGACGGGGATATTGTGAAGGTCGCCAGAGCCAATGCGGAGCGGGCCAGCGTGGAGAAGCTGATTCATTTTCAGCAGAGACCTTTGAGCGCCCTGAGCCACCCGAAAAAGTATGGTTTTTTGATTACGAACCCGCCTTACGGGGAAAGAATGGAAGAGAAAGAGAATCTGCCGGCTCTTTACCGGGAGCTGGGAGAGCGGTTCCGGAAGCTGGACAGCTGGTCGGCCTACGTGATCACGGCCTATGAGGACGCGGAACGGTATATCGGACGGAAAGCGGACCGGAACCGGAAGATCTACAATGGAATGATAAAGACTTATTTTTATCAGTTTATCGGGCCGAAGCCGCCGGCGAGGAAACCTCAGCCGCCGGAGCGGGACGATCAGGCCGGTACGTGACGGCCGGTTCCGCGCCCGACCGGCGGAAGGGACCGGATGTTTCGGATATGTGCGGCTGACGGGGTCGGTACCGGGAGACGAGGACGCAGCCGGAGAGGATGGATGTATGGGACATAAGATAATTGCAGCGACGGGCAATGCCGGGAAGATGAGAGAGTTTTCGATGATCCTGGCCGATCTGGGCCTGGAGGTCATTTCCATGAAGGACGCGGGCGTATCGGCGGAGATCGTGGAGGACGGGACCACATTCGCGGAGAACGCGGAGATCAAGGCCAGAGCCGTATGGGAGCAGACCGGCGATATCGTCCTGGCGGACGACTCCGGGCTGGTTGTGGATTATCTGGGCGGAGAGCCGGGAATCTATTCGGCCCGTTATCTGGGGGAGGATACTTCCTATGAGATCAAAAACCAAGTGATCCTGGACCGCCTGGCAGGTGCGTCGGAGGAGGAGCGTACGGCCCGCTTTGTCTGCGCGATCGCCGCGGTACTGCCGGACGGGCGCGTGCTCCATACGGAAGGAACCGTGGAGGGCGTGATCGCGCATGCTCCGGCCGGAAACGGCGGGTTCGGCTACGATCCTATTTTCTATCTGCCGGAATACGGCATGACCTCCGCAGAGCTGCCGCCGGAGAAAAAAAACGCGGTCAGCCACAGGGGTAAAGCGCTGCGCGCGATGGAAGCGCTTCTGCGCAGGGCGCTTGGGGAGGCGTAGGATGAAGGTACTGGTTGTCAGCGATACCCACCGCAAGGATGAGAATCTGCGTTATGTGATCGGGCAGCAGAAGCCGATCGATATGCTGATCCATCTGGGAGACGCGGAGGGCAGCGAGATGTTTATTCCCGACTGGGTCGGTCCGGGCTGCCGGATGGAGATGATCCTGGGAAACAACGATTTTTTCTCTCTGCTGGATAAGGAGCGGGAGATCGTGCTCGGGCGGCACCGCGTGCTGCTGACCCACGGGCATTATTACGGCGTGTCCATCGGGCCGGAGGGCCTGGCGGATGAGGCCAGGAGCCGCGGCTGCGACGTGGCCATGTTCGGCCATACCCATAAACCGTACCTGAACACGATCGGTGATGTGACGGTGCTGAATCCCGGCAGTTTGTCCTATCCCCGGCAGGAGGGGCGGCGGCCCAGCTATATGATCATTACGGTGGACCGCAACGGCGACCTGCAGTACGACCAGAAGTATTTGTAGAAAATTATAAAAACGAGTTGACAAGAAAAAACGTTTCGTGTATAATAATTTGTGCGTTGCAGAAAGACGCGTGTGATGCGGGGCAGGATGGCGCCTTACACATACCGGGGTGTGGCTCAGTTTGGCTAGAGCGCCTGGTTTGGGACCAGGAAGCCGCAGGTTCGAATCCTGTCACCCCGATCATCTTTTGCAGGTGTGGTTCAATGGCAGAACACTAGCCTTCCAAGCTGGATACGTGGGTTCGATTCCCATCACCTGCTGTTTCCGTCGCTGGTACAGCCTGCACGGAGTGTTGAGTCTGTAGCTCAGCCGGATAGAGCAACGGCCTTCTAAGCCGTGGGTCGGGGGTTCGAATCCCTTCAGGCTCGTTTGTTATAGTTATGGTGGGTATAGCGCAGTTGGTTAGCGCGCCAGATTGTGGCTCTGGAGGCCCAGGGTTCGAGTCCCTGTATCCAC
>CANQUA010000050.1 GCA_947626915.1 uncultured Lachnospiraceae bacterium | reverse complement strand
GGCGAATAACAGGGCATACCGAAAGAAAATTTACTGAAGACGAGAATACCCCTCTACTTTACAACGGACATTTTTTCGCCAAAATGCACCCCTCTAAATTGTAAAATTTTTGTGAACAACAGTTTCCTCGCTCAATTTACAACGGACAAAACAAAGCCGTTTGACGGGGCATTTCCATTCAAAAACTAAGCCTCTCTATATAACAACGGATATTTCAGAGCAAAAACTTGGCACCTGGAGTGAAATCTTTCGGGGAACCCCTCACTTTACAACGGACATAAATTGCCCGAAACGCAGGTATCGCCAGAAGAAAATTTTATCAGGCAGCGAACATCCCCTCTACTTTATAACGGACATTTTTTCGACAAATGAGGGGTGCTGAAAAAGATTATTATGAGAACAGCGGCATCCTCTACTTTGAAAAGCCGAGGATGCCGCTGTTGAATGGATACATTTTGGGAAGAACAGCAAGCAAATCTGCTGTCCGTACACAGCGGAAAAATGACCATCATCCACATTGCGGAGAACGGTCATTTTTGTTCGTGGGATAGTCCCACACCCTTATAAATAATAGAATACTCGAGAATTTTTTTGTAAAACATCTTGCAAAGCAGATGCAACCTGATTATAATAATTATTAGATTAGATTGGGAGGTAGAAAGGCGTCAATGCTTATTGAGGGCAAAACGGTCGAACTTAAGCGAGAGTATGTGGACGATATCAAAAAAACGGCTGCGGCCTTCGCAAACTGTGACGGAGGCACGGTCTATATTGGAATAGATGATGATGGTTCGATTTGCGGAGTGCCTGATGCGGATGCCACGATGCTTCGCGTAACCAATGCCCTGCGCGATGGCATAAGGCCGGATATGATGATGTTTGTGGACTGCCGTTACACCGACATGAACGGCAAGGCGGTGGTCACAGTTTCCGTACAGCGCGGCACAGCAAGGCCATATTACCTCCGGGACAAGGGCATCCGACCTGAAGGGGTCTATGTGCGCCAGGGTGCATCTACTGTGCCCGCCTCTGACACGGCTATTCTTAACATGATTCGGGAGACCAGCGGCGACAGCTATGAGGCGGCACGGTCTATCAATCAACAGCTCACGTTTGAACATTGCTCCGCCTTTTTCAAAAAGCGAGGGTTGGATTTCGGCCCTCAGCAGATGCGGACGCTCCACATGATTGGTGAGGACGGGACGTTTACAAATCTGGCGTTCCTATTATCTGAACAATGCACCCACACAATCAAACTGGCGGTTTTTGAAGGAAGCAAAAAATCTGTTTTCAAGGATCGTACCGAGTTGTCAGGCTCCCTGTTGGAGCAGCTTGAGGCCGCTTTCGATTACATCGACCGCTACAACCGTATTCGTGCGGAGTTTCAGGGGCTTGACCGGCTGGACAGCCGGGATTATCCCGTGGTCGCGGTAAGGGAGGCGCTGTTGAACGCCGTTATACACCGGGATTATTCCTTCAGCGCCCCGACGCTGATCAGCATTTTCGATGATCGAATAGAGTTCGTGTCCGTCGGAGGGCTGGTCAAAGGGATGTCCCTGGATGACATCATGCTGGGCGTTTCCGCTCTCAGAAATCAAAACCTTGCCAATATTTTTTATCGGTTGAGACTGATCGAGGCTTATGGGACGGGCATTTTGAAGATCAATGAGAGTTACTCTGACTCCTCCATCAAGCCATCGATTGAGGCCGCAAGCAATGCCTTTAAAACTATTCTCCCTAATCTTAACTACGCAAAAGAGAATGGCACCAAAACCGAGGAAGCCAGGCGCCTGCTGACAAGCATCTCAAAGAAGGAAGAACGAATCGAAGCGGTTATCAGCCTCTGCCGAAAAAACGGCTTTGTTGTCCGAAAAGATATTGAACAAGCTTTGCACGTTTCTCAGGCAACAGCAATTTTGCTTCTGCGTGAAATGGTTGCCGACGGCCTTTTAACAAAAAAAGGCGCAGCGAAGACTTTGCGTTATTATTTGACAGATTTTTGATTTTTTAATGTGGAAAAGAAGAAAAATATAACGGAGAATGAAAAATGCCGACTTTAAGTGAAATTTTTGATAAGTGTAAGATTATGCTTAATGAATTTTGTCTCTCATACTGTATCTGAGCTAAAACAATTACCATGTCCTGTGCGGTTCCAATCAATCTTGCCGTACTACTTGATAAAATATAATGGTAACGCCGAAACATATTCCGATGGGTCGATCCAGTTGTCTTTCATGGATGACAGCGATGTTGTGATCGAAGACGAGTAAAATACGGAGAACAGCCACGCCCGGTCGAAAAACCGAGTATGGCTGTTCTCCTTGTTGCACCCCTGTTTGGCAGCTGCCCAATGTCAGTATTGTTTCGATACTGTTTTATTAGAAGCACCCGGATGGACGCTGCCTTTTTGATTTTTTCGCATTCCTGGTTTTTGCATGATTCTTTTATCATGGAAACAGGTGAAGAACAGGACGGTCGGGGAAATTCTTCGTAGGAATCAAAGAAAGGCGTTTTAATCTTTGAGAAAGTTTTGCTTGCACTCGGGGGGGTATATGGTATACTTCGGCTGTAAATAACGGGTGCTGCCGGAAAGAACGGAAAAGAAAACGCTGCGGCGGGCAGAAAACGTTCCTGTATCCGCTGTATTCCGGCTGCGCAGGCGCCCGCGGCAGCAGATTTTGCCGCGGAGAAAAACATATGCCCTGAATGGGCGGAAAGAGAGGAAGAAGAGATGAAACATGGTAAAAAGATGGCGGCGCTTCTGGCGGCTGTGGTTCTCACTCTCAGTTTTGTGACGGTTTCTTATGCGGGGACCTGGATCTACGACGGGCCGGAGAACTGGAAGTGGTGGTATCGGGAGGATGATGGGAGCTGGCCCGCGAACGAATGGAAATGGATCGATGGATATTGGTATCATTTTGGCGAGGGGGGATATCTGAACGTAGGTACATGGAAGATCGACGGGAAATATTATACGTTCATGAATACCGCCGACGGCGACACAGGGAAGATGGTAACTTCCGGGACCTGGGACTATGGTTATATCTCCGGAGATGGAAGCTATGCGTATTATGTGCCTGCGTTTGACACCAGCGAATATTTTAAAAAGAATCCCTATCATCAGTCGGAACCGTTATCGTCGTTCCCGTCTCTTGACCTGTGGGACAGGAACAAGACGCCGTATCAGAAAGTAAGTACCATTTCGGACGGATGGTATTATGATATTTTCTGTGATCTGGTGGACCAGACCAGATATGTGAACGAATCTTTCGGCGGCCGTCAGCATTTTCGCGTGGAGGCAAATCAGAAAGTTACGCGCCAGTACGCGCTTCCGGATAATTGGAAAGAGATCTGCCCCGTTCCGTTTATCAATCAGCTGGTTTCCTGGGGCGTCGGATATGAAAATGAGGTGATTCTCACTGAAGACCTGTTCTGGAATTGGGAATGGTCGATTAATGAAAATGTCCTGACGGTTACGTTTTGGTATGGCGGCAGCTTCGGTGACGCCGAATAAGAGCGTACAGCCGCGTTTAAAATGAACTTTTCATCTGTTTTTCAAGGAACGCCGCGCTATGACCGGAGATCCTCCCGATCTCTGTTCAGAGGGCGGCGCTCTTTTTTGATTTTTATGCAGGCTGTTTCAAACGGAGATATTGGGACTTGATTTGAGGCGGTTCCTGTAAATTCAAGGGCCGCGGGCTGAACGGTTTCCGACATGTAAATTTTTTGTGAATAAGTTTTTCAGCAGTTGAATAAAACCGCGGTTGGTGATACAATAAATAAGATTGTACCAAAAAAGCTCATGGCTTATAGGAGAATAGCAGATGAATTTCGTAGAGAAAATGTTCGGAACCCACAGCGAGCGGGAACTGAAAATCATAAAGCCGATCGTGGATAAAATTGTGGCTATGCGGCCGGAGATGGCAGCTCTCAGTGATGAGGAACTGAGAGGGAAGACGAAGCTTTTTAAGGAACGGCTGGCGGCGGGGGAGACCCTGGACCAGATCCTGCCGGAGGCGTTTGCCACAGTGAGAGAAGCGGCCAGGAGAACGCTGAATATGGAGCACTTTCCGGTGCAGCTGATCGGCGGCATTGTCCTGCATCAGGGCCGTATCGCGGAGATGAAAACCGGCGAGGGCAAAACGCTGGTATCCACCTGCCCGGCGTATTTAAACGCGCTGGCGGGCAAGGGCGTCCATATCGTGACGGTCAACGATTACCTGGCGAAGCGCGACGCCGAGTGGATGGGGCGGATCCATGAGTTTTTGGGCCTGACGGTGGGCGTGGTTCTGAATTCCATGACCTCTGAGGAGCGGAAGAAAGCCTACGCCTGCGATATTACGTATGTGACGAATAACGAATTGGGTTTCGATTACCTGCGAGACAATATGGCGCTCTACAAGGAGCAGATGGTGCTGCGGGGACTGGATTACGCGATCATCGACGAGGTAGACTCGGTGCTGATCGACGAGGCCAGGACGCCGCTGATTATTTCCGGTCAGAGCGGCAAATCCACGAAGCTCTACGAGGTCTGCGATATCCTGGCCAGGCAGCTGCAGCGCGGCGAAGCGTCGGGCGAGTTCACGAAGATGAACGCGATCATGGGCGAGGATATTGAGGAGACCGGCGATTACGTGGTCAATGAGAAAGACAAGGTCGTGAACCTGACGGAAGAGGGCGTGAAGAAGGTCGAGGAGTTCTTCCATATTGAAAACCTGGCCGACCCGGAGAACCTGGAGATCCAGCATAATATCATCCTGGCCCTGCGTGCCAACAATCTGATGCACCGGGACAAGGACTACGTGGTGAAGGACGACGAGGTCCTGATCGTGGACGAGTTCACGGGCCGCATCATGCCGGGCCGCCGTTATTCAGACGGCCTGCATCAGGCGATCGAGGCGAAAGAGCATGTGAATGTGCGGCGCGAGAGCAGGACGATGGCGACGATCACATTCCAGAATTTTTTCAATAAATTCCGCAAGAAAGCCGGCATGACCGGTACCGCGCTGACGGAAGAGAAGGAATTCCGCAATACTTACTCCATGGACGCCATCGAGATCCCGACCAACAAACCGGTGATCCGCGTCGACCATAACGACGCGGTCTATAAGACCAAGAAAGAGAAATTCAAGGCGGTGGTGGACGAGGTGGAGGAAGCCCACGCCAAAGGACAGCCGGTGCTGGTAGGCACCATCACTATTGAAACGTCCGAGATGGTGAGCAGAATGCTGAACCGCCGCGGCATCCCGCATAAGGTGCTGAACGCCAAGTTCCATGAGCTGGAGGCGGAGATTGTGGCGGACGCCGGACTGCACGGGGCGGTGACCATCGCCACCAACATGGCCGGCCGTGGTACGGATATCAAGCTGGACGAGGAGGCCAGAGCGGCGGGCGGCCTGCGGGTCATCGGCACCGAGCGCCATGAGGCCCGGCGCATCGACAATCAGCTCCGCGGCCGTTCCGGACGTCAGGGAGATCCCGGCGAGTCCCGGTTCTATATTTCCCTGGAGGACGACCTGATGCGTCTGTTCGGTTCCGAGCGTCTGATGGGGATGTTCAATGCCCTGGGCGTGCCGGAGGGGGAGCAGATCGAGCATAAAATGCTTTCCAGCGCCATTGAGAAAGCGCAGAAAAAGATCGAGACCAATAACTACGGCATCCGCGAGAACCTGCTGAAATACGACGAGGTCATGAACGAGCAGCGCGAGGTCATTTACGCGGAGCGCCGCCGGGTGCTGGACGGCGACAACATGCGGGACGTGATCCTGAAGATGGTCACGGATATTGTCGAGCACGCGGTGGATATGGCGATCGCCGACGACGCCGGCGCGGACAGCTGGGATCTGGGCGAGCTGAATTCTCTGCTGCTGCCGATCATTCCGCTGACGCCGGTGACCCTGGATGAGAACCAGAAGCAGCGGATGAAGAAAAAGGAACTGACCCATATGCTGAAGGAGGAGGCCATCAAGCTCTATGAGGCGAAGGAGGCCGAGTTCCCGGAGGCGGAGCAGATCCGCGAGATCGAGCGCGTGATCCTTCTGAAGGTCATTGACAACAAATGGATGTCCCATATCGACGATATGGAGCAGCTGCGTCAGGGCATCGGACTGCAGGCCTACGGTCAGAAAGACCCGCTGGTCGAGTACAAGATGAGCGCCTACGAAATGTTCGACGGCATGACCGCGGCCGTGAAAGAGGACACGGTCCGGCTCCTGTTCCATATCCGCGTCGAGCAGAAAGTGGAGAGGGAACCGGCCGCGAAGGTGACGGGAACCAACCGCGACGATACCGTAGCCAAAGCGCCGGTGCGCAAGACGGTCAAAAAGATTTATCCGAACGATCCCTGCCCCTGCGGCAGCGGGAAGAAATTTAAGCAGTGCCACGGACGCCAGCCGAACTGAGACGGCGGGAGCGGGAAGTTCTCCCGGAGTACGGCGGAGTTTTCCCGCACAGACATCGGGTTAGCCGCACGGCGGGATGCAAAAGAAGTAAAATAAAAAGTAAAATGCGCTGAGGCAGGCCGGCCGCGGGGCGCGGCAGGATAGAGGGAACACAGCAGACATGTTTGACAGATAGAAAGAGGGTGACACAATGGTTGAGCTTGACCAGTTCAAGTATACTTTATCGACGTTTCAGAAACCATTAGTGGAAGTGAGGGATTCACTTTGACCTGGACGGCAAAGTGAAACGGATTGCGGAGCTGGACCGGTCTATGGAGGAACCTGGTTTTTGGGATGATCCTGACCGCTCAACGAAGCTGATGAAAGAAAACAAGAATCTGAAGGACACCGTGGAGGAATATCAGAAGCTGGAGAGGCAGTACGAGGATATCGAGCTGCTGATCGAGATGGGCAATGAGGAGAACGACCCGGAGGTGATCCCGGAGATCGCGCAGATGCTGGACGAGTTTAAGACGGAACTGGAAAGCCTGCGCATTACGACGCTGCTTTCCGGGCAGTACGACCAGTACAACGCAATCCTGCGCCTGAACGCGGGCGCGGGCGGAACTGAGTCCTGCGACTGGTGCAGCATGCTGTACCGGATGTACTGCCGGTGGGCGGATAAAAAGGGCTATTCGGTGGAGGTCCTGGATTATCTGGACGGCGAGGAAGCAGGCATCAAGTCCGTGACGATCCAGATCAACGGCGCGAACGCCTACGGGTATCTGAAATCGGAGCACGGCGTTCACAGGCTGGTGCGCATTTCCCCGTTCAACGCGGCGGGCAAGCGGCAGACCTCGTTCGTATCCTGCGACGTGATGCCGGATATCGAGGAAGACCTGGATGTGGAGATCAATCCTGACGACCTGCGGATCGATACCTACCGCTCCAGCGGCGCCGGCGGCCAGCATATCAATAAGACGTCCTCGGCGGTGCGCATCACCCACATTCCGACGGGCGTGGTGGTCCAGTGCCAGAACGAGCGGTCCCAGTTCCAGAATAAGGACAAGGCCATGCAGATGCTGAAGGCCAAGCTGTTTATCCTGAAACAGCAGGAGAACGCGGCGAACCTTTCCGATATCCGCGGCGACGTGGCTGATATCGCCTGGGGCAGCCAGATCCGTTCCTATGTGCTCCAGCCGTATACCATGGTGAAGGACCATCGGACGAACGAGGAGAGCGGCAATGTGAACGCGGTCCTGGACGGAGGTCTGGATCCGTTTATCAGCGCCTATCTGCGGTGGATCCGTCTGGGCGGTGAAAAAAAGTAGTTGCATATTCGGAAGGAATGTGTTAATATCTTTCCCATGGCTACAGATGTATGCAGCGCGCGTACAGAGAGGGAATGAAGCAACATGGGAGAGAGTGGTAAGTATTACGTAGTGACGGAAAAAGCGGTGCCGGATGTGCTTTTGAAGGTTGTGGAGGCTAAGCGGCTCCTGGAGACGGAAAAAGCGATGACCGTACAGGAGGCCGCGGAGCAGGCAGGCATCAGCCGCAGTTCCTTTTATAAATATAAGGATGATATTTTACCATTTTATGATAATACAAAGGGGAAGACAGTGACTTTCGTGACCATTATGGATGATGAACGCGGGTTGCTGTCTGATCTTTTGCATATTGTCGCGGAATATAAGGCCAATATTCTGACGATTCATCAGAGTATTCCGGTCAACGGTCTCGCGACGATGACCCTCAGCGTGGAAGTGCGCCCGGATACCGGCGATGTTTCCGCTATGTTGGAGGACATGGAAAGATGGTATGGGGTACATTCTGTGAAAATAATAGCCAGGGAGTAAAATGGTATGGTATATACGGCGATCATGGGTTACGGGACCATCGGTTCCGGCGTGTTTGAGGTACTGCGGGAGAACCGCGCGGAGATCGCGGCCGCGGCGGGACAGGAGTTGGAAGTGAAATATGTGCTGGATCTGCGGGATTTTCCCGGCGATCCGGCGGAAGAAAAACTGGTGCATGATGTTTCAGTGATCGTAAACGATCCGGAGGTGCGCATCGTGGTGGAGACCATGGGCGGCCTGAATCCGGCGTATCCGTTTGTGAAAGCCTGTCTGGAGGCGGGCAAGCATGTGGCTACCTCCAACAAGGCGCTGGTGGCGGCCTACGGGACGGAGCTTCTGGCCGTGGCGAAGGAACATCATGTGAATTTTATGTTCGAGGCCAGCACGGGCGGCGGCATCCCGATCATCCGGACGCTTTACCGCAGTCTGGCGGGGGAGCGGATTTCCGGGATCACAGGGATTCTGAACGGCACGACCAATTACATTCTGACGAAAATGGACCGGGACGGCGAGGATTTCTGCCAGGCGCTCAGGGAGGCGCAGAAGCTGGGCTACGCGGAGAAGGATCCGACAGCCGACGTGGAGGGCCATGATACCTGCCGCAAGCTGGCGATTCTGATGGCCATGATCACGGGAAAGGAAGTGGACTATCAGGAAATCTATACGGAGGGGATCACGAAAGTCCAGGCCGGGGATTTCCTGTACGCCAGGGCGCTGGGCCGGGCGATCAAGCTGGTGGGTTCCGCGTCCCTGTGTGAGGGGAGATTGTCTGCCTGGGTCGTTCCGATGATGGTGAAAGCGGAGAATCCGCTCTGCGGCGTTGGCGATGTGTTTAACGCGATCCTGCTGGAGAGCAATATGCTGGGAACCAGCATGTATTACGGCAGCGGGGCGGGGAAGCTCCCGACAGCCAGCGCGGTAGCCGCGGATATGATCGAGGCGGCCGCGCATCTGGACGAGCATGTGCCGTTTGGATGGTCGTCGGAGAAGCTGAGCGTGCAGCCTGCAGAGGACAACGTGTGCCGGTATTTTCTGCGGGTGGCCGGACGGCCTGAAGCCTGTTCCGGTATCCTGGAGTCCTGCCTGGGAAACTGCGAGTCCGTGACGGCGGCGGAGGTGGCCGGGCCGGAACTGGCTGTGATGACTGCCGCGATGCGGGAAGGCGATTTCCGGAAAGCGGAGAAGAAGCTGGAAGCGGAGCTGTCTGCGGCGGGCTGCCGGATCGTGCAGATCCTGCGGGCAGAGTGAAGCGGGCGGATTGGCGTCCGTGACCGGTTGTTTCAGCTGAGCGGCTTTGCTGCTGCGGACATGCGGACCGGCATCAGTGCCGTACGGCGTGGCAGGCGTCAGCGTTTTGCGTGCCGACCGGATCCGGAGCCGGGAGCGGCCGGACTGCGGCTGCGCCGCGTCGGCAGTATCCGGAAATGACGGCGGCGTGAACAGAGAAAAGATGTGTACCACGGGAGGGGGCGCAGTTTTGGAGATCCTTGCTTTGCTGAAGACCTATATAAGCATGGGCTTCCCCTGCGTGTTTCATGCGTTGACCGGACTGTACTGTCCCGGCTGCGGCGGGACCAGGGCAGTCTGGTTTTTATTGCACGGAAAAATATGGACCAGCATCCGGTACCATCCCCTGGTCTTTTATACCGCGGCTATGGCGGCTGTTGAATGGGGAGGATACTGGCTGGCGAAACGGACGGGCCGCCCCCGGCTGTATCTGCGCAGATACGGTCTGGTCGTCTCCGTCGGCGTCGCCATTGTGCTGGTCAACTGGGTTTTTAAAAATTATATGCTGGTCGTCCGCGGCGTCGATCTGCTCCGGCCGGTTTGGTGAAGCAGACCGTCCGCGGCTCCTGCATTCTTATCTCATCTGGGAATCATAGAGCGATTCGTAAATGGATTCGTAAATATCGTTGTATTCTTCATAAAACTCCTGAAGCTCCGGTCTGCTGAGCGCTTCCTGAAATTCCGGACTGCGCACATAGCCGATCAGGAGCGTCATCACGATGCTGAGAAGGATGGCAAAGATGGACATCACCAGTCCGGCGATCGCATAGCCGCTCAAGGGCCGTCCTTTTTTGGACAGAATCACCAGCACGATCGCGGTCACGGCCAGCGGAAACTGCACCAGAGGACTGCAGCAGCAGGTAATGAGCGCCAGCATGGACACGATCATCGAAGCGAACGCGAGGCCGTTGACCTGCCTGGGCGGCCCTTGCTGCCATCCGTTGCCCTGCTGGTACCATCCGTTGTTTGGCTGCCAGTTGTTATTCGGCGGGTAGGGCCCCTGCTGCCATCCGTTGCCCTGCTGCCATCCCTGCTGAGAACCCTGCTGCCATCCGTTGCCTTGCTGGGGTCCCTGCTGCCAGCCATTCCCCTGCTGCCAGCCATTGCCTTGTTGAGAGCCCTGCTGCCACCTGTTATCCTGCTGCGGGGAGTTCGGCTGCCATTCGTTCCCCAGTGTCCGGGAGTCCGGCTGCCAGCCCGGGTCCCCCTGCTGCCAGCCGTTGCCCTGCGGGGAAGAATTTCCTGCGGAACCATTTTGCTGGTTATTGTTCCAGTACTGCGGGTCAGGGCGCCTCTCGCTGTTTTGCGGTACATAGGAGGGGGGCACATGGTTCGGATTCTGCCCGTAAGAATCCGGCTGCCAGGCGTTTGGCTGCCCGTAGGAATTCCCTCCGTATCCCTGCTTCTCATAACCGGCCTGTCCGGCTGGCTCTTCCGCTTTTTGAAAACCGTCCGGCTGCCAGCTGCCCGGTTCCTGCGCGGCCGGATTCTGCTCCTCCGGCCTCCGGTCCTGCTCGTTATATTCGTCCATTATCATTCGCCTCCGTTTGTTTGATGCTGAATCGTAAAATTTATCTGAGTCTCTTGTTTATTCTGCGCTGTGAAAAAGATGCTTTTATACTATCACAGAATTTCCGGGTTGTCCATACGGAAAGCGCGGGGATACCGCGGCGGGAGGCGCGGAACGGTTTTCGGAAGCGGGAACAAGACAAAATTCCCCGCTGAATTAGCTGGACACCGGTGCCGTTTCGGGCTATAATGAGAACGATGGCTGCCGCGGGAGAGTTCCCGGGAGCAGCGGCGCGCCCTTATGCCGGAGCGCGTTTGAATTTCCGGAAAGGATTTATTTTGAATGGATATTATCAATGTTTTGCATGAGGAATTAAAGATCGGCCGCGCGCAGGCGGAGGCCGCCGTGAAACTGATCGACGAGGGGAATACGATCCCTTTCATAGCCCGTTACCGTAAGGAAGCGACCGGTTCCCTGGACGACGAGGTGCTGCGCAATCTGGACGAGCGTCTCCGTTATCTGCGGAACCTGGAGGAGAAAAAGGAACAGGTAATCTCCTCGATCCGCGACCAGGACAAGCTGACGCCGGAACTGGAGCGCCAGATCCAGGAGGCCATGACGCTGGTGGCGGTGGAAGACCTGTACCGCCCCTACCGGCCGAAGCGGCGGACCCGGGCGACGATCGCCCAGGAAAAAGGACTGGCTCCCCTGGCGGATCTGATCCTGCTGCAGAGAACGAAAGAGCCGCTGGAGGTTTCGGCGGCCGCATATATATCGGAGGAAAAAGGAGTAGCCACCGCGGAGGAAGCTCTCGCGGGGGCGAAGGATATTCTGGCCGAGCGTATTTCGGACGAGGCCGATTACCGGACTTACATCCGCAATACGACGATGAGCCAGGGGCTGATCCATTCCGAGGCCAAGGATGAGGCGGCTGAATCGGTCTATGAGATGTATTATCAGTATGAGGAGACCATCAAAAAGGCTGCCGGGCACCGGATCCTGGCCCTGAACCGGGGAGAGACGGAAAAGGTTCTGACGGTGAAGATCCTGGCCCCGGAAGAGCAGATTCTCCGGTATCTGGAAAAACAGGTGATCCTGCGGGAGAATCCCTACACGACGCCGGTCCTCAAAGAGGTCGTGGACGACAGCTACCACCGCCTGATCGCGCCGTCCATCGAGCGAGAGGTCCGCAGCGAGCTGACCGAGAAAGCGGAGGAGGGAGCCATCAAGATCTTCGGCAAAAACCTGGAACAGCTCCTGATGCAGCCGCCCATCGTCGGCCGGGTGGTGCTGGGCTGGGACCCGGCGTTCCGCACCGGCTGCAAGCTGGCGGTGGTGGACGCCACCGGCAAGGTCCTGGATACGGTGGTCATTTACCCGACCGCTCCGCAGAACAAGGTGGCGGAGGCGAAGCAGACGCTGAAGAAACTGATCCGGAAATACGGGATCTCGCTGATCTCCGTCGGCAACGGCACCGCTTCCCGCGAGTCGGAGCAGGTGATCGTCGAGCTGCTGCGGGAGATTCCGGAGAAAGTACAGTACGTGATCGTCAATGAGGCCGGAGCTTCGGTCTATTCCGCCAGCAAACTGGCGACGGAGGAGTTCCCGAACTTCGACGTGGGGCAGAGAAGCGCCGCTTCCATTGCCCGCAGGCTGCAGGACCCGCTGGCGGAGCTGGTGAAGATCGATCCGCGCTCCATCGGCGTCGGACAGTACCAGCACGATATGAACCAGAAACGCCTGAGCGAGGCGCTGCAGGGGGTCGTGGAAGATTGCGTGAATAAGGTGGGCGTGGATCTGAACACGGCCTCGGCCCCGCTTCTGGAATACGTTTCCGGCATCAGCAAGGCGCTGGCGAAAAATATCGTCGCCTACCGGGAAGAAAACGGGGCGTTTACGAGCCGCTCCCAGCTGCTCAAGGTGGCGAAGCTGGGCCCGAAAGCCTTTGAGCAGTGCGCCGGTTTCATGCGCATTGCCGGCGGCAAAAATCCGCTGGACGGCACTTCGGTCCATCCGGAGAGCTACCAGGCGGCCCGGACGCTTCTGGAAAAGCTGGGATACCGGCCGGAAGAGATCGCGGCAGGCGGTCTGAAAGGCATTGGCAAAAAGATTACCGATTATAAAAAGCTGGCGGCGGAGCTGGGAATCGGCGAGATCACGCTGCGGGATATCGTAAAGGAGCTGGAGAAACCGGCCAGGGACCCCAGGGACGAGATGCCGAAGCCGATTTTGCGTACCGACGTGCTGGAGATGAAAGATCTGACGCCCGGCATGGTGCTGAAGGGGACGGTGCGCAATGTCATCGACTTCGGGGCTTTTGTGGATATCGGCGTTCATCAGGACGGGCTGGTCCACATTTCCCAGATGTCGGATAAGTATATCAAGCATCCGATGGAGGTCGTCAGCGTGGGAGATATCGTAGAGGTTAAGGTGTTGAGCGTAGATCTGGCGAAGAAACGGATCGCGCTGACCATGAAGCTGTGACAGGGCGGCCTGACGGGGAACGGACGCCGGATGAAAGGCAGGCGCGGAGCCGTTTCAGAGGGACGGCCTGCAGGCGGATCTGAGTAGGAGGAAATTTGAGATGAGTCAGGAGAAAGAGCTTCGTTTCCGGATTCATATGACCGCGAACGATCTGTGGCGTTTTTCCATGTACCACGCCAATAAGGGGTATTTGGGATTTTTCAACGTGTTGTTTACGCTGGCGGCGATTTTTCTGCTGGTGTTTCAGGGGGCGGAGATGCTTTTGCCCCAGCGGTTTCTGCTGGTGGTCTGCGCCCTGATGTTTACCGTCTGGCAGCCGCTTCTGCTGCTTACGAAATCCAGGAGGCAGGCGGCCGGACCGGGGATGCGGGAGCCCATTGAGATGATCTTTTCGGACGGCGGCATTTTGGTGGAACAGGGCGGCGAGCATGCGGAGCTGCTCTGGGAGGATGTGCGCCAGGTGAAGCATGTCCTGGGAGAGACGATCCTTTATACCGACCGCATTCATGCGTATCTGCTGCCGGACACGGCGGTGGGGGACAGGAAGGAAGCGCTCCTGGAACTGTTTCGGGCGAAGCTCCCGCCGGAGAAACGCAGGCGGCTGCGGTAGGAGCGGCAGGCATCGTTTTTTATGTCTGGAAGAATGCCGGTATTTACGGCAGGGAGGCTGCTGTGCTTCCCATACGCAGAAAACGGCGGGATCTATAGGAAAGGTTGGCGGAATATGACGAAAATCTGGGAGACGGCCTCCCCACGGGAGACCTGGCAGCTGGGCTATGAGATGGGACAGCGCGCTTCGGCGGGACAGATATATTGCCTGGACGGAGATCTGGGCGTGGGAAAAACAGTGTTTGCCCAGGGGTTCGCGGCCGGCCTGGGCATTGCGGAACCGGTAAACAGCCCCACCTTTACGATCCTGCAGCAGTACATGGACGGACGGCTCCCATTGTATCATTTCGATGTGTACCGGATCGGCGACGCAGAAGAGATGGAAGAGATCGGCTATGAAGACTGCTTTTACGGCGAGGGCGTGTGTCTGATCGAATGGTCCCGGCAGGTGGCCGGGATTTTGCCGGAGACGGCGGTCCGCGTCTGGATCGAAAAGGATATGGAAAAAGGGTTTGATTACCGGCGGATCTCCGTGGAGACGGAATGAGGGCGGCTGACGGGGAGAATCCCGGAGCAGGCCGCTGCGGGAGGCAATATATAATCACATTCCCGGAGGAATGAAGCATGAAAATTTTAGGAATAGAGAGTTCTTCGCTGACGGCGTCGGTGGCGGTGGTGACGGACGATGTGGTGACGGCGGAATTCACGATGAATTTCAAAAAGACCCATTCCCAGACGCTGCTTCCGATGCTGGAGCAGCTGGGACGCATGATCGAACTGGACAAAAAAACGTTGGACGCGATTGCGGTGGCGGCCGGTCCCGGCTCCTTTACGGGGCTGCGGATCGGCGCGGCGACGGCCAAGGGTCTGGGCCTGGCCCTGAATAAGCCGTTGGCGGCGGTTCCGACCCTGGAGGCTCTGGCCTATAACTTGTGGGGCTGCGGCGGCGTGGTCTGCCCGATTTTGGACGCGCGCAGAGATCAGGTCTATGCCGGCGTTTACCGGGTAGACGGCTGGAATCGGGAGAAAAAAGGGACGCTTGCGGAGTGGGTCCCCGAGCCGCTTCTGGAACAGACCGCCATAGGGATGGCGGAACTTTTGGAAAAGCTTGACGGGATCGGGGAGCCGGTGACTTTCTTAGGCGACGGCGTTCCTGTATTCCGCGAAAAGATCGAGGCCTCCCTGGGTGTCCCGTTTGCGTTCGCGCCTGCGCCGAACAACCGGCAGAGGGCCTCGTCGGTGGCCGCCCTCGGCCTGGAATATGTGAAACGGGGCATGACGGTTTCCGCCGCCGATTTTCGCCCGGATTATCTGCGGAAATCCCAGGCGGAGCGGGAACGGGAGGAAAAGGAAGCCGGAAACGCCGGGGTGACGGAAACATGAACGGGCGGGGGCAGTTTGACACCGGAGAAGATGCGGGCATACGGCGGGAAGAGGCCGATGGAGAACACACAGGGATGGGTCCGGAAGGGGATACCGGAAGAGACGCGGACATACATCGGGAAGAGAAAGCCGAGGAAAACGCGCGTGTAAGTCCGGGAGAAGACACCGAAGGAGGCCCGGGCACACGGCCGGAAAAAGATGCAGGAAGAAGCAGAGCCATAGCGGCGGAAGCGCAGGCGGCCAGAAACGCCGTCAGGATCCGCGGAATGGCCGCTTCGGATCTGGAGGCTGTGTGGAAACTGGAGCAGGAATGTTTTTCTGACGCCTGGTCCATGAAGCTTTTGGCGGAGGCCGCATCCGGCGAATACGATTATTTTTTTCTGGCGGAATACGAAGGGCAGGTCTGCGGCTATGCCGATCTCCGCATTTTGGCCGGAGAAGGTGAGATCGAGCGGATCGCGGTGACCGAAAAACGCCGCAGGCTGGGAATTGGGAAGAAACTGATGGAGGAGATGGTTCGGTTTGCCAGCGGACAGGGGGCGGAGGATCTGACCCTGGAGGTGCGCCTGAGCAATACGGCGGCCCGAAAACTCTATGAATCCTGCGGGTTCGCCGAAGAGGGGCGGAGAAAAGGATATTATCGGAACCCTCCCGACGACGCCCTGATCCTGTGGCGGCGCGGTTCCCGCGGCGGTATATGAAACATTTACCACTTAAAATTCGACAGAAAACGATTTATAATGTAAGGGTATCTGTGGAGAGCGGATACCCCTTTATTGTTTTGGCCGGTTCCGGCCGGCAGGAGGGGCCGCGCCGTGGGAATAAAAAGAAAGGTGAGAGTAAGATGAGGAAGTACAAATGTAATGGGGAACTGGAAACGGTAATCTGCAACTGCTGCGCCAAAAAACTGGCGGTGAAAGACGGGATTGTCCGCGAGGGCGTGCTGATGCTGGACCATGCCTGGGATTTTTTCTCCGAGAAAGACGGCGAGGTGCATCATCTGGATCTTTGTGAGGAATGTTACGATCAGTTCATTCAGGGGCTCAAGCTTCCGGTAGACGTGGAGGAGAACACGGAGCTTTTGTGATGGGCAGTATAAAACATTTGCTATTTTTTCCGTTTTCTGCTAGGATAGAGTGGTGACTCTTTGTAGAAATGGAGAAATTGTATGCTGGATGTATGTTTACTGGGAACGGGAGGAATGATGCCGCTGCCTTACCGCTGGCTGACCTCTCTGCTGACCCGCTGCTGCGGCAGCAATCTGCTGATCGACTGCGGGGAGGGAACCCAGATTGCATTAAAAGAAAAGGGCTGGAGTCCGAAACCGATCGACGTGATCTGCTTCACCCACTACCATGCGGACCATTGCAGCGGTCTGCCGGGTCTTCTTCTGACGATGGGAAATGCGGAACGGACGGAACCGCTTCTGCTGGCCGGGCCGAAGGGACTTAAGAAAGTGGTAGACGCGCTGCGGATCATTGCGCCGGAGCTGCCGTTTGAACTCCGGTATCTGGAGTTTGGGGAGTCCCGGGAACATCTGCGGGTGGGCCCTTACGAGATCGACGCCTTCCGTGTCAATCACAATGTGATCTGTTACGGTTATTCGGTCTCGATTCCCAGGACGGGGCGCTTCGATGTGGACAAGGCCAGAAGTCAGAATATACCGATGCGGGCCTGGAGCCTCCTGCAGAAGGGCGAGACCGTCATGATGGACGGGATGGTCTATACGCCGGATATGGTTTTGGGACCGCCCAGACGGGGACTGAAAGTGACATATTGTACGGACAGCAGGCCGGTGCCGGTCATTGCCGAGTACGCCGCGGGAGCGGACCTGTTCATCTGCGAGGGCATGTACGGCGAGGACGGCAAGGAAAGCAAGGCCAGGGACAATAAGCACATGACCATGTATGAGGCGGCCGGACTGGCCAGAGAAGCCGGGCCCGGGGAAATGTGGCTGACGCATTACAGCCCGTCCCTGACCAGGCCCGAAGAATATATGGACAAGGTCCGGGAGATTTTTCCGCGCAGCATCGCGGCCAGAGACGGGCGGAGCGTGGATCTGGATTTTTCCCAGGAACCGTAGATGAGTCTGCGTGCCGTGCGGGCCGCGGCCGGGAGCCCGGGCGGATTGTGCGGGAGAAACGTTTTTCTCAAGGACTAAATGTGTAAAAACGGAATTCCTGAGCCGCCCGTTTTATGTGAGATTATATTTGCAGCCTTTCTGCCCGGAAAAGTCCTTCCCGGTTCACGGTGAAAAGAGGGAAAAACGGCCTGACGGAATACGCTGGAAAATGCGAGGCAATCATTTATGAAACGAAACAAAACCGAAGAGGATGTCTATATCCTCGCAATCGAGAGCTCCTGCGATGAGACTGCGGCGGCGGTAGTGAAAAACGGCCGCCAGGTGCTGTCCAATATTATATCGTCCCAGATTGATCTTCACACCCTTTATGGCGGCGTGGTGCCGGAAATTGCGTCCCGGAAGCACATTGAGAGGATCAATCAGGTCATTGAGACGGCGCTTTCCGATGCGGGCATGACGCTGGAGCAGATCACCGCCGTCGCCGTTACCTACGGGCCTGGGCTGGTGGGCGCGCTGCTGGTAGGCGTGGCGGAGGCGAAAGCGATTGCCTATGCGGCGGACAAGCCGCTGGTGGGCGTGCATCATATCGAGGGGCACATTTCCGCCAATTTTATCGAGCATCCGGATTTGGAGCCGCCGTTTATCTGCCTGGTAGTGTCCGGCGGTCATTCTCATCTGGTGATGGTGAAGAATTACGGGGAATTTGAGATCCTGGGACGGACCAGAGACGACGCGGCCGGCGAGGCTTTTGACAAGGTGGCCAGGGCCGTGGGACTGGGATATCCGGGCGGGCCGAAGATCGATAAAGCCGCCAGGGAGGGCGATAAACATGCGATCCGCTTTCCGAGAGCGAAAGTGGACGGTTCAGATTACGATTTCAGCTTCAGCGGCCTGAAATCGGCGGTGCTCAATTATCTCAATCACGCGCAGATGACGGGAGAAGAGGTCTCGGTTCCGGATCTGGCGGCGTCCTTCCAGTATGCGGTCGTGGATGTGCTGGTCACCCATACGATGGAGGCCGCGCGGGCGCTGGGCTGCGGCAAGGTGGCGATTGCCGGAGGCGTTGCTTCCAATTCGGAGCTGCGCAGCGAAATGAAAAAAGCCTGTAAGAAAGCGGGACTGACTTTTTATTATCCGTCGCCGGTTTTCTGCACGGACAACGCGGTCATGATCGGAACGGCCGCGTATTACGAGTACATCAACGGCGTGCGCAGCGGCTGGGATCTGAACGCGGTGCCGTATCTCAAACTGGGCGAGAGATAGGCCGGAAATGGCCTGGGGGCGCCCCGGCCGGAAGCGGAGCCGGACGCCGGTCAAGGCCCGCGTGCGGATGTGCGGGGGGATGGCGCGAGGGCTTCGTGACGGTGACGTTGTGCTGGTCAAAGCCCGCGTGCGGATGTGCGGGGGGATGGCAGCAGGGCGTTCGAACGGCAGCAGAATCTATGCGGCTGGAGAAAGCCCCAAACGAACTGGATCCCAGAATGCTGAAAGCCTGTACCGGGCGGGCGCTGCCCGCATCCGGGGTTCAGGCTGACGGATGCCCTGCGTCCGTATACAGCCAAAAAACGGAGGATTATTACATGAGCGAAAGGATCACAGCCATCGTCCTTGCGGCGGGCCGCGGCAAACGAATGGGGGGCCCGGTCGAGAAACAATATATGGAACTGGCCGGCTGTCCGCTGATCTGCCATGCTCTGCGGGCGTTTGAGGCAAGCCCGGTGGATGACATTGTCCTGGTGTGCGGCCGCGGTGAGGAAGAGTTTTGCCGGGCGCGGATCGTGGACGCCTATGGCTTTACGAAAGTCCGCACTGTCGTCTGCGGGGGCGCGGAACGCTATGATTCGGTTTATGAGGGTCTGAAGGCGGCGGCCGGCTGCGATTACGTCCTGATCCACGACGGGGCCCGGCCCTGTGTGACGGACGCCATTATCCGCGCGGCCATCGACGGGGCCCGGCAATATAAGGCGTGCGTCATTGCCATGCCGGTCAAAGACACGATCAAGGTAGCTGATTCCGATGAATTTTCCATCGGCACCCCGCCCCGCAGCAGCCTCTGGGCGATCCAGACGCCTCAGGCGTTCGCCTACCCGCTGGTTTTCGAGGCATACCGGCGGCTGCTAGGGGGTGGAGCGGAGGAGGCCTGCGGTGGAGAATATGGGGATTCCGGAAGCAGGTTTTCGCAGATTGGAAACCCATTCCCCGGGGCAATGTTTCCGCAGCCGGAAGCCTTGTTCTCCGGGCGCGAAGCCGCAGTTTCTTCCTGCGAACCGGTTCGCGGTTCCGGGGAAACACCTTTGGCGGGGATGTGTGCCGGGGCGGTTTCTTCCTGCGAACCAGTTCGCGGTTCCGGGAATATTCGTGCGGCTGTGACGGACGATGCTATGGTTGTCGAGCAGCTGATGGGCCATCACGTCCGTCTGATCCGCGGCAGCTATGAGAACATCAAAGTCACCACGCCGGAAGATCTGGAGGTGGCGGAGGTATTTTTAAAACGCCTCTCCCGCATTTGACCGCGTGCGGCGTCCGGCGCTGCAAGATCAAAATTACTTTGGAAGAAGGGCTGAATAAGCTGCAGTTATGCGAACCGCATTGCAAATGATTCGATACTCCAAGGAGGGCCTTTGAGGATCCAAAAAATCCCGGCCCTTCTTTTTTGCGTTCCGTAAATGGATTTATAATGAAAATACAGCAAAGTCTTAACCAAACGTTAAGGGAAAGTTATAGTACCCTGCCGGTTCGGGGGGGTATAATGAAGCCGTAAAATGACGAAAAGGAAGGAAAGACGAATGAAAAGCGAATCCATTTACGATACATATGACCGAAAAACAAATCTGCATTTTGACTCCAGGGTGGTGCACGGCGCGCTGGGGTGCGAACCCGTTACGGGCGCGGTGAGCTTCCCTATCTTTCAGACCGCCACCTTCCGGCACCGCGGTTTCGGCCTGTCCACGGGCTACGACTATACCAGGGTGCAGAATCCCACCCGGCAGGAGCTGGAGCGCACCATGGCGATCCTGGAAAATGGAGAGGAGGGCTTCGCTTTTTCCAGCGGCCAGGCGGCCAATATGGCGGTATTCGGACTTTTAAAACCGGGTGACCATGTATTGCTTTCAGATGATATCTACGGCGGGACTTACCGCATCTGCAGTGAGTTCCTGCGTCAGGCGGGCTGTAAGTTCACCTGCCTGGATATGGGGGATCCGGCGGCGGTGGAGGCTGCGATTCGGCAGGAAACCAGGATGCTTTTTGTGGAAACGCCCACGAATCCCACGATGAAAACGGCCGATATCCGGGCCCTGGCGGAAATGGCGGAGCGCCATGGGCTTTTGCTGGCGGTGGACAATACCTTCCTCACCCCTTATTTCCAGAAGCCGCTCGAGCTGGGCGCGCATATCGTGGTACACAGCGGCACCAAGTACCTCTGCGGGCACAATGACGTTGTCGCAGGGCTTGCGGCGGTCAGAAGGAAAGCACTGGCCGATCATTTCCGGCTGCAGATGAAGACGCGGGGAAATGGCCTGTCGCCCTTCGATTCCTGGCTGCTTCTGCGCGGTCTCAAGACGCTTTCCCTGCGGATGGAGAAGCACAACGCCAACGCCAGGGCCGTGGCGGAATGGCTGAAGCGGCACAATCGGGTGAAGAAAGTGTACGATCCGGGGATAGGGGGAATGCTTTCGTTTGAGCTGGACAGCGAAGAGGCGGTTCACAGGCTGCTGTCGAACGTGAACATGATTCTGTTTGCGGAGAGCCTGGGCGGCGCGGAGACGCTGATCACGTATCCGTTGACTCAGACCCACGAATCCATTCCCTGCGAGATTCGGCAGAGGCTGGGAATCAATGAGCGTCTGGTGCGGCTTTCCGTGGGCGTGGAGGACGTCAGAGACATCATCTGGGATCTGAAGCAGGCGCTGGAAAGTTAAATGGCGCGGCACGCAGGGAGGATATGAAGATGAAATTAGGAGAATTGCTGCGCGGCGTGCCGTACAGAGGCAGGTCGGAGTGGGAGGAACTGGAGATTGCCGGGGTGACCTGCGATTCCAGAAAGGTAGTTCCGGGCGGACTGTTCGTATGCCTCCGGGGAGAAAAAGCGGACGGCCGCGATTTTATTCCCCAGGCGATTCAGGCAGGAGCCGCCGCCGTTCTTATGGAACAGGAAGCGGGAGATGGCTGCGATTTCCCGCGGGAGGAGGCCGTTCTGACGGCGATGGCTGCTGAGGGACGCGGCATAGCCATTCTTACGGTGCCGGATGCCAGGGAGGCGCTGGCCCTCGTTTCTGCCGCCTGGTTCGGTCATCCGGCGGAGCATATGCAGCTCATCGGCATCACGGGCACCAAGGGCAAAACCACGACGGCTCATATGCTCAGAGCAATTCTGGAGGAAGCGGGCTGCAAGACCGGGATGATCGGCACCATGGGGGCGTTCGTGGAAGGAGATTCATTTCCGGTAGACAATACGACGCCCGAACCCTGCGAACTCCACCGGCTTTTGGCGGAAATGCGCCGCCGGGGGTGCAGCCATGTAGTCATGGAGGTGTCCTCGCAGGCTCTGAAACAGAAGAGGACGGCGGGTCTGCGTTTCGCATACGGAGTATTCCTGAATATTTCTCCGGATCACATTGGCCCGGGAGAACACGCGGATTTTGCGGAGTATCTGGCCTGCAAGAAGCGGCTGTTTCTTCAGACAGACCGTGCCGTGGTCAATCTGGCAGCCGGGTACGGGCTGGAGGCGGCCCCGGGGGCGCGGGATCGGATCCTTTTTTCCGTGGAAGGCGCGGGCGATTATTGCGGGAGCCGTCTGGAGCGGATCTGGCAGCCGGGGCTCCTGGGCGTCCGGTTCCATTTTTCCGGGAGAGCGGAGGGCAGCGCCGTTTTAAATATGCCGGGGCGTTTCAACGTGGAAAATGCTCTGGCGGCGATCAGCGTTGCGGCCGACATGGGGATTCCCGTCCCCGTGATCACCAGGGCCCTGGCTGCCGTCACGGTGAAGGGGAGGACCCAGATCCTGGGGCAGACGGCCCATTTTTCCACGATTCTGATCGATTACGCCCACAACGCCCTCAGCATGGAAAGCCTTCTGCGGACGCTGCGGGAATATGAGCCCGAGCGGCTGCTCTGCCTCTTTGGCGGAGGCGGCAACAAGCCGAAACAGAGGCGCTATGACATGGGACTTGCGGCGGGCAAATACGCGGATCTGACGATTCTGACCATGGACAATCCGCGCTTCGAGCCGATGGAGGAGATTAACCGGGAAATTATACGCGGATTAAATGTGTACGGCGGGAACTATCTGGTGATAGATGACAGGGAGGAGGCCATTCATTATCTGATCGATCACTGCGGCAAAGGAGATATCGCGGCGCTGATCGGCAAAGGGCATGAGGAGTACCAGGAGGTGCGGGGGATCCGGTATCCGTTTTCCGAAGAGGCCGTTGTGAACCGGTATCTGGAGACTAAATAAACGCCGCTGCGGCGCATTTTGCATCGGAAACCGCTTGACAAACATCCCTGAATCCAATAAAATAAAGTCGTGCGTTTGGAGAGATATCGAAGCGGTCATAACGAGGCGGTCTTGAAAACCGTTTGTCCGTAAGGGCGCGTGGGTTCGAATCCCACTCTCTCCGCTGTCCATAGAGGCGGGGAAAACCTTGATTTTGCTTGGGTTTTCCCCGCTTTTTTGTCTGTAAAATCAGGCTGATTTTCTGGTACGATTTGGTACGGTCTAAAGTGCCAGAGCCTGATTGATTGCCGCCGCCTGCTCTTCCTGAGACCTCCGCTCGAAGTGGTAGAAAGCTTCCGTGGTGCGGATATCGCTGTGGCCAGCGAACCTCTGGACGGTTCGGTTATTGACGTTCGGATCGTCCGGTAAGATGGACAGGCAGGTTTTGCGCAGTGCATGGTTTTATAGGGTTATCGAGAGCAGCGGCCAGCCATGGGAGCAGAGGGAGACAATGCCCGCATTGAGATCCGTTATATGCCGAAGAGGCGTATTTTTGGAATTAATATAATGTTTCGTGGTTTGCCAGACTGATTTTTTGAGTTGCAATCTTGCTGGGTATATGGTAAGATATGGGTGAGAATACAAGGATGTACGAGGTGTACCGCCCCAGAGAGTTGGCAGCTCTCTGAGGCAGGCATGGTAAGTCATCTACCACACTTACGGCACAGCCGCGATACACGTATGTGATTATACCGCATTTCGGGTATGATTACAAGTTTTTTGTGTTGAGTTGGTGAAGTCGCGCCTTTCGTTATATTAGGGGTGCTGGTGTGGACGCATACCAGCACCCCATTCTTGTTTTCTCACATGAGATCTCCGGCGGCGGAGCAATCTGCCGTTGGGGAGATCTGAGTGAGGGACAGCTTGTAGAAAAAACATTTTTTGAAAAGGGGAAATCGTTTATGAGTGGAGACATGTTAATTTTATGGTTGGTAATCGTGGGCATTTTTCTGGTTGTTGATGCAAAAGTATCTGCAATATTTGAAGCGATTGCGGAAGAGAAAGGTCATGATGGGTATTTTTGGTGGTGTTTCGTGATGGGGCCGGCTGGTTGGGCTATGGTTATTGCCCTGCCGGATCGGGGAATAGAATTTCCCGATTATTCAAAACTGATAGTATCCTTGACGAAGCAGCAGTCCGCGCAGTCTGTGCAGAATGTGTCAGTACTGGCATTTGACGATTCTTTGCCGGAACTTTAAAGGGGGAAGCAGATATGGGAGAACGATATTCAAGAGTTTATTCGCTTCCGGAGAATCTTTATCTGGATAGTTCGCCTGTTTTGATAGTGGCGGGGGCATTATTGAAAGATAATAAAACTGGAAATATTCTTGTCCAGCTGAAGCTGCGAAATTTATGCCATTCCACGCTTACCGCGTGCAAGGTTAGTATCAGAGCCTTTGATCCAAGCAAAGCGGAACTTACAGGTATAGATGGATACTTCTATTTGGATCTTTCTGTTGAACGCGGCAGTAATTTCGGATCAAGGGAGGCAATTCAGCTTCCGGAAATTACTACCAGAAGCTTTACGGTCAGCGTTACGCAGGCTGTTTTCGAGGATGGTACAATTTGGCAACATCCTGTTGCTGAATGGACGCAGCCAATATTGAAGAAGCAGCGGTTATCCGATGTACTTACGGATTATGAATTACGGGAACAATATTGCATTGAGATCGGCAGGGAGAGCAATTATGTTCCTGAGATAGCGGGAGGTTTGTTTCTGTGTGTCTGTGGAACACTTAATCTGACCAGTGAAAAAACGTGCTGTAATTGTCAACGGGAGATTAACAGCATGATATCCGCGCTTGATGTAGAGTCGCTCACCAGGAAAAAGGATGAACGTCTGGCAAAAGAGGAGGCTGAGCGGCAGGAACGAATGCGGTTAGAAGCCGAAAGAGAGAAAGAACGGCAGAGAAAAAAGGAAGAAGAGCGTGAAAAAATGTTGCGGCAGGCTGAAGAACAGCTGCGGCAGACTGAAGAACAGCGAAAAGCGAAGAGGGCAGCGAGAAAGAAGCAAAGTATTATCGTGTTGACTGTTGCGGCTACGGTTGTTATCATGATTGGAATTGCGGTATGTTACACGCAAGTCATAATTCCGCTTGGTAAGTATAAGGAAGCGGAAAGAATGCTGTTGCAAGGGGATTATGATGAAGCGATTACTGTGTTTGATGCCTTGGGAAATTATAAGGATGCAGTAGAACAAAAGCTTGAAGCTATGTATAAGGAAGCGGAAAGAATGCTGTTGCAAGGGGATTATGATGAAGCGATTACTGTGTTTGATGCCTTGGGAAATT
>CANQUA010000049.1 GCA_947626915.1 uncultured Lachnospiraceae bacterium | reverse complement strand
CTCTTTCAAAAAATCGGCAGAGCGGCACTTTGGACAGGTCCCGCCGTTTTTTAGGTGCAGTTTGCGGAAACTCAAGTGTTCTTGGAATCCGGGGCAAGTACATTTTGGGCTCACGCGTCCTCCGCCCACGCCAGCGCGCTGCGCACGGCCCGCTTCCAGCCCTTCTTAAGTTCCGTTCGACGTTCGGCGTCCATCTGCGGCTTAAATCTCCGGTCGATCTGCCAGTTGCCCGCAATCTCCTCTTTGTCCTTCCAATAGCCCACGGCCAGGCCCGCCAGATACGCCGCGCCCAGGGCCGTTGTCTCGATACAGCGCGGCCGAACCACCGCCGCGTCCAGAATATCTGCCTGGAACTGCATCAGGAAATTGTTGGCGGAAGCACCGCCGTCCACCTTCAGACTGCTTAATCGGATGCCGGAGTCTTTTTCCATGGCCTCGATCACGTCCCCGACCTGATAGGCCAGCGATTCCACCGTCGCCCGGATAAAATGCTCTTTGCCGGCCCCGCGGGTCAGCCCCACAATGGTCCCCCTGGCGTACTGCTGCCAATAAGGCGCGCCGAGCCCTGCAAACGCCGGTACCACGTAGACGCCGGCCGTATCTTCCACCGCCGTACAGTATTCCTCTGACTGAGCCGCCGTCTTAAGCATCCGCAGCTCGTCCCGCAGCCATTGGATCGCCGCGCCCGCCACAAAAATACTGCCTTCCACCGCATATTCCACCTGACTGCCGGTACTGGCCGCGATCGTTGTCAGCAGACCATTCTGAGAATGGACCGCGTCTGTCCCCGTATTCATCAGCAGAAAACAGCCGGTCCCATATGTATTTTTCACCTCGCCGGGCTTAAAGCAGCACTGGCCGAAAAGAGCCGCCTGCTGGTCTCCCGCCACCCCCGCAATGGGAATGCGCCTGCCCAGCACCTCTTCCGAACTGTAGCCGAACACGCAGCTGGACGGTTTCACTTCCGGCAGCATTTCCGCCGGAATCCCGAAATAATCCAAAAGCTCCGCGTCCCACCGAAGCTTCCGGATATCGTAAAGCATGGTCCGGGACGCATTGGTGTAATCCGTCACGTGGGCCGCCCCTTTGGTCAGGTTCCAGATCAGCCATGTGTCCACGGTTCCAAACAGCAGCTCTCCCCGCTTTGCCCTCTCCCTGGCCCCTTCCACATGGTCCAGGATCCAGGCAATCTTGCTGCCGGAAAAATAAGCGTCCGGTATCAGACCGGTCGTCTCCCGCACGCGCTCCGCCCAGCCGTCCGCTTTCAGCTGTTCGATCCGGTCCGCGGTCCGGCGGCACTGCCAGACAATGGCATTGTAGACCGGCCGCCCCGTCTCCCGTTCCCAAACAATCGTGGTTTCCCGCTGATTGGTGATGCCGATCGCCTCTACGTCGGAAATGGCCGCGCCAATGCTGCTGACCGCCTCCATCATCACGCTCATCTGAGACGACCAGATCTCCAGCGGATCATGCTCCACCCAGCCCGGCTGCGGATAAATCTGCGTAAATTCCTTCTGCGCCACGCTGACGATACTGCCCGCATGGTCAAACAGAATACACCGGGAACTGGTGGTTCCCTGGTCCAGCGCCATAATATACTTTCCCATCACGTACCCTCCTTCTCATACAAATCGCTTCGTTCCCCTGTGAAAACGCCCGCGGCGTCCCGTCCCCGGCACGCTTTCTCCGCGGACGCGGCCGTCCCGGCGTTCTCTGCCGCCCCGCGTCGCCTGTCCGCAATCGGATGCCTCTCCCACTCCCGGGGAAATATTTTCTGGCCGTCCCGCCGTCGTTTGCGCGCGACGGACGCTGCCATAACCTTCCTTCAAATTATACCATGCCCGCAGCGGCGCTGCAACGGATTTTCATCCCGCGTTACACAGCGGCGGCCCCGCGGGCGTAGATCCGGCACATCATATGGGACGGCTCGATCTCCACCGCCTTCGCGAGAAAATCCGCCGCTTTCTCCCGGTCCCCCAGGCCGATGTTCCCCAGCGCCATCAGATAATAGCAATGGGCCCGGTTCCTGGCCGTGTAATCCTCATCGAAGATCAGAAATTCCGGCAGAGACACCGCAAAATATTCGATCCTCCCCGGATCCTCCAGGTGCCGTTCTCCGTAATCGATGAGCCGCCAGAAACGCGCGCGCGCCTCCCGCACCCTGCCCAGCTTCAGATACGCCAGCCCATGGTAGAGGATCCGATCGGCGGGCTGGTCGTTGTAATACATGGCCCCCGCCGGTTCGTCCGTGCCTTCGGTCGCCCGCTCGAAACAGGCGCGGGCTTCCTCCGTCCGGCCCTGTCCCTCCAGCGCCAGCCCCAGGTAATAATAAACAGGATTGTCCTTGTCCCCTTCCAGCTTGCCTTCGCCCAAATTTTCCGGGAAAACGAGCGCCTGCCGCAGCAGCTGCTCCGCTTTTCGGTAATCTTCCGCTTTCAGGGCCTCTTTTGCCATTTCCAGAAGCGCCAGCGTGTACTGGGTCGTGACCTTCCCCTCGCCGCCCTCCCAGGGATGGAATTTCCTTCCCATGATGCAGCGGTAAGCCTTTTCATGATCGCCGCACAGGTTGACCAGCGTAATGTATTCGATATAGAGATCGTCCCGGCTGCCGGTCAGCTCCGGGTGGGCCTCATAATTGGCCAGCCGCTCTTCAAAAGTCCGGCCCAGCTTTTTATACAGCTGATCCAGCTCCAGGAAAACGCGGGCGTCCGCCGGGTTCAGAGAAAACGCCTTTTCCATCGCGGCCTTCGCTTTCTGCCGGTCCCCGCATTGATTGTAATAAATCAGGGACAGATTCCGCCACACGGTTGGGAACGTGCCGTCTGCTTCTGCCGAAGTTTCCCAGAGTGCCAGCGCTTCCTTCCACTGTTGTTTGTCGTAGAAAAGATTTCCCAGATAATAGGCCGCTTTCGCCGTACAGCCGCGGGCAATGGCAAAACGCAGCACCGCAATATCCTCCGGCTTATTGGGGAAGCAGTAGTCCGGCTTTATGGCCTCGGCCCTCTCCAGCAGCGCCGTCACATCCTCGCCCAGGCGGTCACGGTAACAGGCCTCGTAATAGGCCAGCATCGGATATTCCTTCCCGCAGGCGGAGAGCACCCCGACCGCCTCCCGGTACGCGCCAAATTCCGCATAATCCCTGGCAGTCATCAGATAATTTTCCCGGAAGCCGCGCATTTTACGGTTCAAATTTCTGCGCAGGGCCGCCGCAAATTCAGCCGCGTCTTCTCCCGACTCCGCCGCCAGCAGCACTTCCTCATTTCCCGACACGAAATCAAAGGGGTCGAGCGCCAGATTTTCCTCCACCCACGCCGCCGCTTCCTCTGTCCGGCCCAGCTTTCGCAGCAGATACGCTTTCAGTCCTCTTGCCTTGATATTGTGCGCGTTCTTCACCAGACCCTTTTCCGCCATCGGCAGCGCCTGGGCAAATCTTCCGGCCCGCGCCGCGATAACCGCCAGATAATAGAACGACATTTCCTGCTGTTCATTGCTCCAGACCGCTTTGTAGAACGCGTCGTACGCCTCCGGCAGCCTTTCCTGATAAAACAGGTCCAGCCCCAGCAGATAATAGGCCTCGCCGTCATAGGGATTCGGATTTTTCCAGGTCAGCCTCTCCAGCGCTTTCCGAAAATACGGCTCCGCCTGGGTAAACTGTCCCCTGCGCAGCAGCAAAGCGCCGTAGGCGGTGTTGATCCGGATGTCACCGGGATCGCGCTTTAAGCCTTCCAGATAATAGGGATCCGGCCGGTACGTAGCGTGACGGTACTGCTCGATATGAAGCCCCGTCAGATACAGCTCCTCATTGGTCATGATCTTCTCCGGGGCCTGCGCCGCCTGGGCCGGCTGCGGTATGCTCGGGATCCCCGCCGCCTCCGGCTGATACTCCACCAGGCACTCCCCGCCGGCATACACGACCAGCTGCAGTTCCTCTTCCCGGATTGCGCCGGATTTTGCATTCGCGCCGGACTCCATGATTCCGGCCGGGCCCGGGCTCTCTTTCATGTTTCGGGGCCGGCCGGGAGTTGCTGGGCCATCGGACTCCGGATTCATGCCGGATTCCGTAATTCCGGCCGGGTCCGGGCTCTCTTCCATGTCCCGGGGCCAGCCGGAGGCTGCCGGGCCATCGGATTCCGGATTTATGCCGGACTCCGCATTCACGCCAGTTTCCTGCTCACAGCCGGCTGCCCGCCCCCGGCGCAGCCCGTCCGTCATATCCCCGATCAATAGTTCCCTCTCGTAGATATCCACCGGAGAAAGTTTCGCCTTTTCCCGCAGCACCTCCTGCCCGCGGATCCGCAGCACAATTTCCGCCTCTTCATACACAGCCGTGGCATAAACCACGATCTTCACCCGGCCGTCCGTCAGTGACAGATGCACCGCCGCTTCCCTGGACGCGTTCTTCACCTGCCCCACCGCCTTATAGGGCATGAAATACTGGGTAAAGGTCTTCTCCTCAAACGGTTTCAGCCACGAAAAATCCGGCTGATTGTCGGTAAACATCCCGGTCATCAGCTCAATATAGGGCCCGTCCTCATCGGTCAGATTCCGGTCCCAGGCCCGCCCGAAATCGCCGCAGCCCCAGGTCCACTGTTTCTTGCCCGGCGATATATGATGATCCGCCACATGGAGAATGCCTGCGCCCACGCCGTAATCATAACCGCCGACAAAATCGTATTTGGACTTTTCCGCCATATAGGAGGTCGGAACCGGGATATTTTTATAACGGGAAATATCCACGCCCTCGCTGTAATCCTTCTTATAATAAACGCCCGTGGCAATGGGGAACCGGGAAACGTCCCGCTTGCCGTGATCCATGACCGCATGAACGTCCGGCGGAAAAATGGACTGGGTGTTGTCGTTGACCGATACAGCCGGATTCGCCCACCACAAAAATGTCTGCGGCAGGCCCGTCCGATTATAGAGCTGACCGGAAATCTCGATATAGGCCCTGCCCGGATAGACCGTGATTTTCATAAGCCCCTGGGTTCCATACATCTGATCCACATCATGAAGCAGTACCGAACCGCTGCCGTCTTCATTCTCCACGATCTCATAATCCACCGGCAGAAAGGTAGTCGGCCGATGATGCTGCGGCCAGTTAAACTCAATGCCGCCGGAGATCCAGGGCCCCGTCAGCCCTACCAGCGCCGGCTTGATCACATGATTGTAATAAACGAAATCATAACCGTTGGTCTTGTCATAAGCCCGCTGGATCCGGCCGCCCAGCTCCGGCAGCACCATAACCCTGAGGTATTCATTCTCCAGAAATACCGCCTCATAGTCCTTGTCCTTCTTCTCGTCGCTCAGCTTCTCCACGGTCGGATAAGGATAGACCTTGCCGCTGCTTCCCTGATAAACCCGTTTGTCCAGAAAAATCGGGTTCTTTTCCGCCTCACCGATCTCATAGGTGGGGATCATCACTTTTTCCATCCAGACTCTTGCCTGCGCCATTTCATCTCCTCCTTTTATCATCCCGCCATGAAGCCTGACAGACCGCTGCATTGCGGGTCCGGCCGGTCCCCGCGGCAGTCTCTCAGACGTCCTGCGCCGTTTCTTTTGATTTAAATAATCTTGCCGATCGTAATCCGGGATTCCAGCCATCTTAGAATCGCCGGATTGCGGCCAAATGAGTTTTCTATATCCTATATAATTCTACCTGAATATTTTCCGGATTTCAATATCGATTCCCGGATCGGGTGAAACTCAAAAAGCGCGGTATAATCACTCCCCCGCCTGCCGGGTCCTGCCTCAGTCCCGGCTGCGCCATCCCGGGCAATACACGCCAGTCCCGGAAACAATACTCCATTATGCAAGCAAATTTATCGACCCCGTATAGAGAACGCGGCCTGCCGCCCGCCGACTGCTGAACCCGGTCGGCGCCGGAACAGTCGTACGCATCCACCCGCCAGTCACAAAGATCCGCACGCCCAAACTTCAGGCTGCAGATCCTCGCTTTTTCCTCAGCGCCCGCTTCCCGTACCGCAGCGCTTCACGCCCCATTTTCCAGCACTGAATCGCCAGCGTCGGGAAAAAGGCGAAAAAAAAGACGCAGGCCAGCTGTTCCCGGCTAAGATCCGCGGCCGCGAATACAATCTGCAGCCCCGGCACGAAAAGAACCGCCGCCAGCAGCGCCGCTCCCGCCGCGAACGCCAGCACCGTATAGGGATTACTGAAGATTCCCAGCCGCAGGAGCGACCGCCTGCTGCGGCAGTTGAAGCCATGGAACAGCCGCGCCAGAGTAAGGGTTGCGAACGCCATGGTGCTGGCGGCCCCGGCATGACCGTTCCATCCGCCCCCGCCCTCAATAATTACTCGCAGAAACCCTCCGCTCTCCCGGAGCAGGGACATTCCTCCGTCCGTGAAATCTGCCCAGAAACGGCTCAGGCCGCCGCCCGGCACCCGCCCCGACAACCCTGTATAATAGGCGCAGAGCGTACAGACCGCAATCAAACCGCCCTGTACCAGCAGATCCCGCACAAACCGGGGCGTCAGAATCCCCCGCTTCGGATCGCGGGGCGGCTGTTCCAGCAGACCGCGCTCCGGCTGTTCCATGCCGATGGCGATGGCCGGAAGGGAATCGGTCAGCAGGTTGATAAAAAGCAGATGCACCGGCGCGAACGGCAGCGGCAGGGCCAGCAGCGTCGTGTAAAGCACGCAGAGAATCCCCGCCATATTGCCGGAAAGGAGAAACTGGATCGCGCCCAGGATGTTGCGGTAAACATTGCGGCCATTGGCGACCGCTTTCATGATCGTCGCGAAATGGTCGTCTGCCAGGATCATGTCCGCCGCGTCCTTGGATACCTCGGTCCCGTTTTTGCCCATGGCGATGCCGATATCGGCCTGCTTCAGAGCCGGCGCGTCGTTGACTCCGTCGCCGGTCATGGCCACGATGTGGCCGCGCCGCTGCCAGGCCCGGACGATCCGCAGCTTGTGCTCCGGCGTTACCCGCGCATAAACCCGGATATCTTCCAGACGCCGGTCCAGTTCCCCATCGGTCCACCCGTCCAGCTCCCCGCCGCTGACCGCCGCGACAGGCGAAACATCCCGCCGCTCCAAAATCCCAACCTGCCTGGCAACCGCTTCGGCCGTTACCTTGTGGTCGCCGGTAATCATGATGGGGAGAATGCCCGCACGCCTGGCGTCTTCCACCGCCTGGGCGCTCTCCGGCCGCGGCGGATCCATCATCGCCGCCATGCCCAGGAAAACCAGGTTTCTTTCAACATTTTCGGCCGCGCTCTCTCCGCGCGGGGCAGCTGCAGCATCTTCGTCCAGGATTCTGTACGCCAGCCCCAGCACCCGCAATCCCTGCCGGGAGCAGCGGTCATTCTGCTCCGCCAGAAACCGCCGGTCCGCAGGGGTGAGCGGCCGCACCTCCCGCATATTCCAGTCCCCGCCGCGAGAAAGCTTCTGAGCGGGTGAAAAATGCTGCCGCTCCCCGGGATCGCTTCCTGCGGCGCGGTCCCCCGCCCCGCGTCCGGAGAACCGTCCCAGCGTTCCTTCTCCCTTTCCGCTCTCATGCGCGCCGTCCCTCGCGTCATGGGCATATGTAAAATTCCGCGTCTGCCGTCTGTTCGCCTCCGCCCCCGGCAGAGCCGCTATGTACGCGCACCGCTCCAGCAGCACATCCGCCGCGCCTTTGCAAAACAAAATCCGCTCTCGTCCCGACTGATGTACCGTGCTCATCCTCTTCCGGTCTGAATCAAACGGATATTCGCGCAGGCGCGGGAACCGGCTGCGGATGCCCTGCACGGACAGGCCATGGGACTGTGCCAGTTCCAGAAGCGCCAGTTCCGTCGCGTCGCCGATCCCGCCTGCCGGTTCCGCGCCGCCCTTCCCGGACAGCTCCGCGTTATTCGCCAGGACGCAGGCTTCCAGAAAAAATTGCCGGAACGGATCGGCCGGCCGCAGTTCCGCCGCCGGAAGGATTTCCCCGCCCAGCGCCGCGCATTCCACCGTCATGCGGTTCTGGGTCAATGTCCCCGTTTTGTCCGTGCAGATCACCGACACGCAGCCCAGGCTCTCCACCGCTTTCAGGTCCTTAATGATCGCCTGTTCTTTCGCCATTTTCTGCGTGCCCATTGCCTGCACAATGGTAACGATGGACCCCAGCGCCTCCGGAATCGCCGCCACCGCCAGCGCCACCGCAAAAAGCAGGGAATCCAGCACCGGCATTTTCCGGTAAATGCTCAGCAAGAACACCACAACGCAAACCGCCATGATCGCCGCCGCCAGCCGGCTGCTGAACTGATCGAGGCTGATCTGCAGCGGCGTTTTTTTCTCCTGGGTGCGGTCCATCATGGCCGCAATGGCGCCGATCTCCGTATTCATCCCCGTGGCCGTTACCACGACGGTTCCGACCCCCGCCGTCACCAGCGACCCGGAATACACCATATTGCTGCGCTCCGCCAGCGCCGCTTCCCTCCGCAGCGGAAGCGCCGATTTCTCCACCGCCCCGGATTCCCCGGTCAGCGAACTTTCATTAATCCGCAGAGACGTACTTTCCAGAATACGCCCGTCGGCTACTACCATATCGCCCGCTTCCAGATACAGAATATCCCCCGGCACCACTTCGGCCGACGGGATCTCCTGCCGTTTTCCGTCCCGCAGCACTCTGGCTGACGGAGCCGACAGCGCCCGCAGGCTTTCCAGCGATTTCTCCGCCTTCTCATGCTGCACCGTTCCCAGAACCGCGTTCAGCAGCAGGACCGCGAAAATGACCGCCGCGCTCTCCGCATTGTCCGTCAGCATGGAAATAACGGCGGCCCCGATCAGGATCATCACCAGCAGGTCCTGAAACTGCCCCAGGAATACTTTCCAGGCCGGCTTCCGTCCCGATTCCCGCAGCCGGTTCTCTCCGTACCGTGCCCGGCGTTCCCGCGCCTCCGCGCCGTCAAGCCCGCCGGCCGTCGTTCCCAGCTCCTGTAAAACCTCCGCGGCTTTGCAGCAATACCATTCTTTCATTCCGGACGCCCCTCTTTTCCTTCCTTTCATATGTATGCGGGGAAACGAAAAGAATGAGCGCCCCCGGTATGCGCCGGCGGATTTTGCACGCTTTGCCGTCTCACCGGCAAAAGGGCGGCATTTCATAAAAGATTTCGCAGTTCCGGCCCAAACAACGGTAGATTTCCCGCCGCCCGCCTGCTATAATGGTTTTTATTGAAAGAACCCGTCCGGCCTGTCCGGTCATCAAAAATGGAACTCCGTGCGAAAACGGACGGTTCCCTGTCAGGGCTGCCATCCATCAGATCCATCCCGCCAGACACGGCGGTGCAATGAAAAGAACGACTATGAACATACTGTTAATCGCCATCAACGCAAAATATATCCACTCCAACCTGGCGGTGCGGAGCCTCCGGGCGTACGCCATGGAATCTCTGGCCCGGAAAGCAGCGCCAGAGCGGCCCGTTTCGGAAACGGTTTCCCGCGCTTCTGTAGCCGCGGCGGCCGGGAACACGCAGCCGGCGCAGATCGATCTGGCCGAATACACGATCAACCAGCCCACGGACTCGATCCTGCGGGATATTTACCGCCGCCGTCCGGATATCCTCTGCTTCTCCTGCTATATCTGGAACATCCGCTATGTGCGGGAACTGGTGGGCGATCTGGGCAAAGTGCTGCCCAGGGCTGTGATCTGGCTGGGCGGGCCGGAGGTGTCCTACGACGCGGCCAGGCAATTAGAGGAACTGCCCGAATTATCCGGCGTAATGAAAGGGGAAGGCGAGGAAACGTTCGCGGAACTGGCCGAAGCGTACCGGAACGCCGCCCTGGCTGCCCGCGGAGAAGATGCGGCCGCCGGGGACGCAGAGTCCGGCGATGCCCGCTCCGTCAACATTCCCAGGCCCGCGGATTCCGTTCTTGCTTCCATTGCGGGCATCACCTGGCGCGGAAGCGGCGGCCGGATCACAGAAAACCCCTGGCGGCCGGTTATGGACATGAACCGCCTCCCGTTTGTATACCGGGACATGGACGACCTTGAACACAAGATCCTTTATTATGAAAGCAGCCGCGGCTGTCCGTTTTCCTGCAGCTATTGTCTGTCCTCCGTGGACAAACATCTCCGCTTCCGGGACATCGGTCTGGTAAAGGAGGAACTGAAATTCTTTATCGACCACCGGGTCCCTCAGGTCAAATTCGTGGACCGGACGTTCAACTGCCTCCACCGGCACGCCATGGAGATCTGGCGGTTTATCATCGAAAACGATCAGGGCGTCACCAATTTCCATTTCGAACTGTCGGCTGATCTTTTGAATGAAGAAGAAATCGCTCTGCTGCAGTCCATGCGCCCCGGTCTGGTCCAGCTGGAGATCGGCGTTCAGTCCACCAATCCGGAAACGATCCGGGCCATTCACCGGACAATGGATTTTCCGCGGCTGGCCGAAATCGTCCGCGCGATCGCCAAAAACGGGAACATCCATCAGCATCTGGATCTGATCGCCGGGCTGCCCTACGAAGACCTGGCCAGCTTCCGGCGTTCCTTTGACGACGTGTACGCCCTGAAGCCGCAGCAGCTCCAGCTGGGATTTCTGAAAGTGCTGAAAGGCTCTTATATGGAGGAACACCGCCAGGAATACGGCCTGCTCTGCCAAAGCACGCCGCCCTACGAAGTGCTTTCCACCCGCTGGCTCAGCTTCGACGACATCCTGCTCCTAAAAGGCGTCGAAGAAATGGTCGAAACCTACTATAACAGCGGCCAGTTTACCCACACCCTGACGGAACTGGAATGTGAATTTGATTCTGCATTCTTCCTGTACCTGGCCCTTTCCGAATATTGCGGCCACCTGGTCCCGGAGGGCGCGAGCCAGGCGCGGGCCGCCAGATATGAACTGCTGCTGGGATTTATCAGAGAAAAATTGCGCGGGGACGCTGCGGAACAGGATGCGCAGGACGCGGGGCAGGAACCGGCGGGATATGACGCTCCTCCCCGCCGTCTGGCCCTTTACCGCGAACTTCTGATCTATGATTACTATCTCCGTGAGAATGCCAAAAGCCGTCCCGCTTTTGCAGGAGAATACACGCTGGATAAAGACTCGCTGGCATATTTTTATGAAAAAGAAGCCGTGCGGCACAAATATCTGTCCGGGCTTCTGCCTGGCAACCGGCCCGCCGACCGCAGCCAACTGCGCCGCATGACCCATCTGGAAAAATTTGAATGTCTGGGGAAGACCGTCCTGTTCGACTATGAAAACCGTGACCCATTGACTGGAAACGCCAGGGTCTGCATGGTGGCGGCCGAAGATCTGGACGGAGGCTTGTGATGCGCAATTTAACGATGCGATCTTTCGGCGGATGGATTATGAGGGAATTTTTCGCTTAAAAATAAGCCTGGGGCTAAAATATTAAAATGTGTCCGTAAAATGTGTTCCAATCCGTTCTTCCTGTCACGCCCGCATTGTGATATACTGGTTACAAAGTTTCAGACCTCTTATCCTGCCGTGCGCCGCAATGAACGGACGGTTACGCCAAAAATAAGGCGGGGGGCACGGTATGGATGAGTATTGCAAAACAGGCCGCATATTCAAAAGAATAAACCGGTTTCGCTGTTCGGACGGGCACCGCACCTCAAAAACATATTCCTAGTCCGTGAAAAACAACTCCCGATTATTACTCCCGATTATTAAAAGTACGCTTTATCAAAACAGTACTTACAGAAAGGACAAATCACATGGAAAAGATCGCCAGCTTCACCATCAACCACTTAAAACTCTTACCCGGCATCTACGTATCCCGCAAGGACCGGGCCGGGGACGCCACGGTCACAACGTTCGACATCCGCATGACCCGCCCCAATTTCGAACCGGTCATGAATACGGCGGAGGTCCACACCATTGAACACCTGGGCGCGACCTTTCTGCGCAACGACCCCGTATGGCAGGATCGCGTCCTTTATTTCGGCCCCATGGGCTGCCGCACCGGCTTCTATCTGCTGCTGGCCGGCGACTACGAGTCCGCGGATATCGTCCCGCTGATCCGGGAAATGTTTCAGTTCATCTGCGGCTACGAGGGAAAAGTCCCCGGCGCGGAAGCCAGGGACTGCGGAAATTATCTGGATATGAACCTGAATATGGCGAAATATTTCGCCGGCCGTTTTCTCCATGAAGTCATGGATGACCTGACCGAAGACCGCCTGGTCTATCCGGCGGACTGATTGCGGCCGTTTTGCGCACGTCCTTCCCGCACGCATGCTTTCCCTTCACCGTGTGCGCGTCCGCGCATACGGTCCCAGTAAACGGTACAAAACAATCGTTTCCTGGTCTGACAGTCTGCCGGAAAGGGTGAAAGTGAATACAGCTAAAAAGCAGCGGTCACAGAGACATAGATGTCAGGACGTGGCCGCTGCTTATTTTTAGCGTAGGCTTGTCTTGTACCGTTTACGTGGACTTTCACCACAGAACACGGGCATGCCCGTCATACCAAAACACCGCCGGCAGAAATCTCTCTGCCGGCGGCCTTCTATACTCAACTCACCCCTCCGCCGAGTTCAACAGCGGCACATCCATCCGGACCGGAAATGTCCCCCGCCCGTTCTCCCTGAAGCCGCGGCATATTCGCTCAGACTTCAAAAATCAGATCGCCGTAGCTCGGGAACGGCCACAGCTCCTTATCCACGATCATCTCCAGCTTATCTGCCGGCGCGCGCAGGGCCGCCATGGCGGGAACCACCTTCTCATGGTAGGCATGGGCGCACTCGCAGGCGTCGGAAATCTTCAGGCTCTCCTCGGTAATGCTCTGCAGGGCCGCCAGCGCCGTCTTCATCTCGGCCAGCAGCGCGGACGTCTCGGTCAGCAACTCCGCCTGTACGCTCACATCCGCGTCCGGGCAGGCCGCCTTGACCTTGCTCAGGGAATCCGCCAGAATCGAGGTATATTTGATGACTGCCGGGATGATCTGCTTACCGGCCATATCGATCATGGTGCGCGCCTCGATATTGATGGCTTTCGCGTAAGCCTCGTACTCCACCTCCACGCGGGACTCCAGCTCCGCTTTCGTGAACACGCCAAAGGTCTCGTACAGCTTCACGGCCTTATCCGTGACGAGGCTCGGGATCGCGTCGACCATGGAGCGGATATTCGGCAGGCCGCGCTTCTCGGCTTCCTCCACCCACTCGCTGGAATAACCGTTGCCGTTGAAAATAATGCGCTGATGCTCGGACAGCAGCTTCTTGATCATATCATGGACGGCCATGTCGAAATCCTCTGCCTGCTCCAGTTCGTCCGCCGCTTCCTTGAACGCCTCGGCCACGATGGTGTTCAGCACCACATTGGCGGGCGCGATGGAATCGGAAGAACCGACCATACGGAACTCGAATTTATTGCCCGTGAACGCGAACGGAGACGTGCGGTTGCGGTCCGTAGCGTCCTTGTCCAGATCCGGCAGCGTGGCGACGCCGGTAGACAGCTTGCCGCCCTTCTTGGAATGGGTCGCCGCGCCCGTGTCGCAAAGCTGATGGATCACATCCTCCAGCTGCTCCCCGACGAAAATGGAAATGATCGCGGGCGGGGCCTCGTTGGCGCCCAGGCGGTGATCATTGCCCACGTCGGAAGCAGATTCCCGCAGCAGGTCCGCGTGGGTATCGATGGCTTTCATGATGCAGCCCAGAACCAGCAGGAACTGGATATTCTCATGCGGCGTGTCGCCGGGATTTAACAGGTTAATGCCGTCGTTGGAGGTCAGGGACCAGTTATTGTGCTTGCCGGAACCATTGACGCCCGCGAAAGGCTTCTCATGGAGCAGGCAGGTCAGGCCATGGCGTCCGGCCACTTTCTTCAGGGTCTCCATCACGATCTGGTTGTGGTCGACGGCCAGGTTCGCCTGATCGTAGATCGGAGCCAGCTCATGCTGTGCCGGAGCCACTTCGTTGTGCTGGGTCTTGGCCGTAACGCCCAGCTTCCACAGCTCCTGGTTCACTTCATTCATATACGCGCCGATCCGCTCGCGGATAGCCCCAAAATAATGATCCTCCAGCTCCTGCCCTTTCGGCGGCATGGCCCCGAACAAGGTACGTCCGGCGTAGATCAGGTCTTTTCTCTGTAAATATTTCGCGCGGTCCACGATGAAATACTCCTGCTCCGGCCCCACAGACGGCACCACCCGCTTGGACGTTGTATTGCCGAACAGGCGCAGAATCCGCAGCGCCTGTTTGTCGATCGCCTGCATGGAACGCAGCAGCGGCGTTTTCTGATCCAGCGCTTCCCCTTTATAAGAGCAGAACGCGGTAGGAATGCAGAGCGTCACGCCCACAGCGTCCTCGCGCAGGAACGCCGGGGAAGTGCAGTCCCAGGCCGTATAGCCTCTCGCCTCAAAGGTAGCGCGCAGGCCGCCGGACGGGAAGGAAGAAGCGTCCGGCTCGCCTTTGATCAGTTCCTTGCCGGAAAACTCCATGATTACCTTTCCCTCGGAATCCGGAGCGGAGATAAACGAATCATGCTTCTCCGCGGTGGTCCCGGTCAGCGGCTGGAACCAATGGGTATAATGGGTCGCGCCCCGCTCGATGGCCCAGTCCTTCATGGCGTGGGCGACCACGTCCGCGATGGACGGATCCAGCTCCGTGCCGTCCTCGATCGTCCGTTTCAGTTTCTTAAATACGCTCTTAGGCAGACGCTCACGCATGACCGTCTCATTGAACACGTTCTTGCCGAAGATCTCGGCCACATTTACTACTTCACTCATACTCCTTATCCTCTCGCTTTCCTGCCCCCGGCACAGCGCCCGCCGTCTCCCGGCGCTCCTCTTCGCCGAAAGAACGCTTCCGCGTTTTCGCGGGCTTCCGCACGTCCTGCGCCGCCCGGGAACAATTTCTTTGAACCTGCTTCCCTGTAAACAGAAAAGAGGCGCTCTCCCCACAGAGAGAACGCCTTCGTTCTTTACCTCATTAAGATACTCCTTTTTCCCGAAAAATGCAAGTGCTTTTTTTAAAACATTTTCGGAAGGCTGGGGCACCTGAGAATCGACTGCCGCAAACCGGCCGGCCGTTCCCATACGCTTATCCGGGGGACGGGAGGCGACTTCGCAGAAGCCGCGCCCGTCTTCCGAATACTTGCTATTTATTGTACGGTCCTCCAATCAATCCTCTTCATCGCGGCGTTTCTTCGCTGCCGCACTTAATGCTCCCAGCGCTGCCAGCAGTCCCATCAGGGATCCGGCCGCACCCATATCTCCGGTCTTGGGCAGGTCTGAAAGCGGAATCTTCGTATCCTCGATCTCCACCACATGCTGCGGCGGTGACAGCGGAACTTCCGAATCCAGGATTTCTTCCATCCACGACTCCGGATCGGTCACATTTGCTTCCGGAATCACCACATCCGGCATATCCGTCAGCGGAACTTCCTCATCCTCAATGTTCTCCATCGGAGGTTCGTTCGGATTGCCCGGTTCGGTCGGATTCACCGTCTCGGTCGGGTTGCCCGGTTCGGCCGGATTGGTCGGTCCAGCCGGGTTAGTCGGGTTGGTCGACGCGCCCGGATTCTCCGGTCCGTTCGGATTTTCCGGCTCGTTTGGATTCTCCGGTCCGCCCGGATTCTCCGGTTCACCTGGGTTCTCCGGTTCATTCGGGTTCTCCGGTCCGCCCGGGTTCTCCGGCTCGTTCGGGTTCTCCGGTTCGCCCGGATTCTCCGGTTCACCCGGGTTCTCTGGCTCGTTCGGCTCTGCCGGATCTTCTTTGTCGCCAGGCGTTACCGGTACCTGCGGCTGATCCGGATCCGGACTGGTTCCCACCGCGGTCGCCACATTCACCACTCTGCCGGCCTGCGCGTCTGCATCTGTTACCACGTAGACAGCCGTAAATGTCTGCGACTCTCCGGGCGCCAGACTTTCAATGGTCCACGCGTTGTCACCCGTGTTGCCCGTCAGTGCATCTGTTACAGTCAGATTCGATACCGTCAGATTGCCGTCATTCGTTACGGTAATGCTGTAAACAATCGTTTCGCCGGGTCTGTATGCCGTACCATTTGCGGGCTCGCTCGTGGTCGTCTTTGTAATCGTTACATGACCTGCTTTCGGCTCTGTCGGATCTTCCTTCGTACCCGGATCCACCGGCACTTCCGGATCTGTCGGATCAGGACTCGTGCCCTTCGCCGTCGCTACGTTCACCACACGTCCGGCCAGCACATCTTTCTCCGTCACCACATAAGCTGCGGTGAATGTCTCGGATGCGCCAGGCGCCAGGCTCTCAATCGTCCATGCGTTCTCGCCTGTGTTGCCGGTCAGTTCATCCGTCACCGTAATGCCGGTCACGGTCAGATTGCCGTCGTTCGTCGCCGTAATCTCATAGGTGATCGTCTCGCCCAGCTCATAGTATTCACCGTTCGCGGGCTCGCTCGTGGTCGTCTTCGTCACCTTCACATGCCCGCCCGGCTCCGTCACTTTCGCTTCTGCCTCTGCTTCGCCCGTCACATCTGTGCCGTCAGGCGCCGTTCCGGTCACTTCCGCGACATTCAGAACGGTTCCCGCCAGAATGTCAGCTTCGGTCACTCTGTAATACGCGTTGACCGTCCTGGAAGCACCCGGTTCAAGTTCGCCAAACCTCCATGCCAGTCTGTCCGTATTGCCCGTCAATTCATCCGTCAGCGTCACATCGCTCAGGGTTACATTTCCGCGGTTCGTTACCGTAATCTGATACTGAATCATGTCGTCCAGTTTGTACTTAACATTACCGGAGCCTACAATGTTCTTCTGTATTCCTATGAGAGGATTCTGCGCTGCTGTAATAACAGCCGCTTCCCCGCTGCCCGTCACTGTGCCGCCATTCGGGTCGGTTCCTCTGGCAGTCGCGGTATTGTCGATCCGACCGGCCAGAATATCTTTCTCCTGCACCGTATAGGTCGTCGTGATCGCATCCGAACTCTTTCCGGGTTCAATCGTTCCCGCCTCATAACGCAGCCCGGTCAGCGGGTCGGTTACGGTCACATCGGATATCGTCACATTGCCATTATTCGTAACCACGATGGTGTAGGTAATCTCATCGCCCAATGCGGCTCCGGTTACCGGATCAGCCTTTTTCTCGACAAACAGGCTCGGCGCCGGCGTCTGGGTCGGTTCCTCATCTTTACCCGGCTCTACCGGTACTTCCGGCTTATCCTCATCAGGACTCGTACCTGTCGCGGTCGCCTCGTTTATGACGCTTCCGGCCAATACGTCCGCCTCTGTCACCACATAGTCCGCCGTAAATGTCTGAGACGCACCAGGCGCGAGGCTGTCAATCGTCCATGCGTTCTCGCCTGTGTTGCCTGTCAATGCATCCGTCACCGTAATGCCGGTCACAGTCAGGTTGCCGTCATTCGTCACCGTGATCTCGTAGGTGATCGTCTCGCCCAGGGCATAGGCCGAACCATTCTCCGGCGTACTCGTGGCCGTCTTCGTCACGGTCACATGACCGTTTGCCTTAGCCGTATAAACAAAGACGCTGTCTTGAGCGGTTACTTCTGCCGGAGTAACTCCTGCAGGCGCTGTTCCTGCCGCTTCCGCTGTGTTCTGAATCTCTCCGGCCAGAATATCAGCTTCTGTCACCGTATACGTTACGGTCCGCGTCTTTTCCTCTCCCGGTGCAAGAGTACCTATCGTAATAGGATTCTCATCGGTATTACCGGTCAGATCATCCGTTACCGTCACACCAGTCAATGTCACATTGCCGGTATTCTTCACATGAATCGAATATGTAACCGTATCGCCCAGGCCGAAACCAGCGTTTGTAAGACCTCTAACCCGCTTCGTCACCCGGAGGCCGGGAGCCGCCGCTGCTGTTTCAACGGTTACGTTGTCGTTAGCGTATACGGGATGTCCATTCGGATCCATACCGCTCGCGGTCGCCGTGTTATCAATCTGCCCCCTCAGGATATCCGCTTCTGTCACGGTATAGGTAGTCGTAACGGTCTCGGACATTCCAGGCGCAAGCGATTCTGTGATGGTTTTATACAGCTTCGTCAGCGGATCCTTCACATAGATGCCATTCACTGTCACATTGCCATCATTTGTCACTTTGATCGTATAAGTGATCTTCTCGCCCAGCTTCGCACCTGTCGTCTTATTCGCGGTCTTTTCAACCGTCAGACGCGGCTTCTGTGCCGCGGTGGTGACAGTCACGCTGTCACTGGCCGTTACGTTGTTCGGTTCCTCTCCATACGTTCCGGTCGCAGTCGCGGTGTTGACAAATTCTCCGGCAAGAATATCCGCTTCTGTAATCGTATATCGTGTCTGAATGGAAGTCCTTTTTCCAGGTGCAAGCGATCCTACGCTCTCCTTCAATCCAGTCGGCGAGTCGGTCACGGTGATATCGTTTACCGTCACATTACCAGTATTCGTTACCGTAATGGTATAAGTAATCTCTTCACCCAGATTCGCATCCGCCGTCTTTTCTGCGGTCTTCTTAACTGTCAGCTGCGGGTTCGGCGCTGCGGTAGTGACAGTCACACTGTCTTCGCCGGTTACTTCATTGCCAGCCGGATCCGTACCGGCCGCAGTTGCGGTATTCACGACATTACCAGCCAGGATATCTGCTTCGGTTACGGTATAGCCACCTTTGCCTTTATCGCCAGCAGTAATATCACGCCACAACTCGCCAGGCGCAAGGCTCTCAATCGTCCATTCGTCTCCAGTCAAGTCATCCGTCACCGTAATGCCTTTAATCGTCACATTTCCCGTATTCGTAACGACGATGCTATATCCTATCTTATCATCTAATTCGTATCCGGCATTGGAGTTCAGGACACGTTTTTCCACCGTCAGCTGCGGGTTCCGCGGATCGGTCTGATCTTCCGTATCGCCCGGATCCACCGGTACATCCGGCTCCTCCGGATCGGGACTCGTACCTGTCGCGGTCGCTACATTTACGACACTACCAGCCAGTATGTCTGCCTCTGTCACCACATGCTCAGCCGTGAATGTCTCGCTCTTTCCCGGCGCTAGACTAGCAATCGTCCATGCGTTCTCGCCTGTGTTACCAGTCAGCTCATCCGTCACCGTGATGTTCTCGATCGTCAAATTGCCGTCGTTCTTCACGGTGATTTCATAAGTGACCGTCTCGCCCAGCGCATAAGTCTTGCCGTTCGCAGGCGTACTCGTGGTCGTCTTCGTAATCGTCAGATGACCGTCTTTCGGATCGGTCTGATCTTCCGTATCGCCCGGATCCACCGGTACATCCGGCCTATCCTCATCAGGACTCATACCTGTCGCAGTCGCTTCATTCACGACTTTACCTGCCAGTATGTCTGCCTCTGTCACCACATGCTCAGCCGTAAATGTCTCGCTCTTTCTCGGCGCAAGACTGGCAATCGTCCATGCGTTCTCGCCTGTGTTACCGGTCAGTTCATCCGTCACCGTGATATCCGTGATCGTCAAATTGCCGTCGTTCTTCACGGTGATTTCATAAGTGATCGTCTCGCCCAGCGCATAAGTTTCGCCGTTCGCAGGCGTACTCGTGGTCGTCTTCGTAATCGTCAAGTGACCGTTCTTCTCTTCCGGAATGACATCCACGCTGTCACTGGCTGTCATGTTGTTGCCGTCCACAACTGCCGTCGCGGTTGCTGTGTTCGTCAATTTTTCGGCCAGAATGTCTCTTTCTTGCACACGATAACTCGGATAATAGTCCCGTGACCCGCCAGGAGCGAGGCTCGTAATCTTCCAGCTCTTTTTGGTCAGGGCGTCTTCTACCTTAACATCCGTAAGCGTGACATTTCCGGTATTCGTCACCTTAACATGATAGAAAATGATATCGCCTAACTTATAAGGGCCATTAGAGCGAAGTACAGTCTTCCGCACGTCCAGTCCTGGATTCTTCGGTTCCGGCTCAATCCCTGCCGTTCCGGGTTCCGGTGTCTCGCCATCGCCCTTTGCCGTCGCCGTATTCAGAATTACTTTCTGCGCATCAATATCATTCTGCGTAACCGTGTACTCAGCTTTTACTGTCACCTCGTCATCAGGAGCAAGCGAGTCAATCACAGCCTGACCATTATTAACGGTATAACCTTCACCCGCTACGATCTTCGCACCAAAAAGCTGCTCTGTCACTGTGACATTTTTCTGCGTCGTATTTCCGGTGTTTTTAACTACAATATCAAACTCCGCCGTCTCACCCGCTTTGAACGCGCCACTCTCGCCACTGCCCTCATTAGTTAAAGTCTTAGTAACTTCCAGGCCGGGCTTCTGCTCATCTTTCGGGACCGGGTCCGATTCATGCTCTGTTATCGTACTTCCACTACGCACAGTTGCAGTATTCACCAGCGGTTCATCGCTGTCAATGTCATCCTGCGTAACGGTATATTCGGCTTTCACCGTTACCGTCTTGCCGGGGGCAAGCGATTCGATCACAGCCTCGCCATCATCGTTAATAGTATAGCCTTCGCCCTCTACGATCTTCGCACCAGACAATGTATCCGTCACAGTTACGTCCGTTTGCGTCACATTGCCTGTGTTCGTCACCACGATATCAAACGTCGCCGTCTCGTCCACTTTGAATGCGCCGGCCTTACCGGTGCCTTCATTTGTCAAGGTCTTTTCCACGGTTAAAGCTGCCTTTTCATCGGCTGTTTCCACCGTTACGCTATCTCTTGCCTCCACACCTCGTGCAGACGCAACCGCCTCGTTCGTAATAGTTCCCTGGATGTCTTCTTCCGTAACCATATACTCTACGAAATTACTTACACTGGCTCCGGGAGCAAGGGTCTCTATCACCCAGTTTTCGCCTTCAGCGGCATCCACCCACTTACTACCCTCCAATGTATCCATCACCGTGATGTCGGTCAATGTAACATTGCCCGTATTCTCGACGATAACTCTGAACCGAATTGTTTGTCCCAGATCAAATCCATAGTTGGAACTACCCATCACGCGCTTCGTTACTTTCAGCGCCGGCTTCTGAGCCACGGTTGCAACAGTTGCCGTATCAGCCGCAGTCACCTCATTCTTGCTGGGATCGTTGCCTTTCGCGGTTGCCGTATTCTCGATCTTGCCCGCAAGAATATCTGCCTCCTGCACCTTATAGGTCGTCGTGACTGCTTCCGCACTCGCTCCGGGTGCAAGCGTTCCTACGCTCTTATTCAATCCGGTCAGCGGGTCCGTCACAATGATATCTTTTACCGTCACATTGCCGTTATTCGTAACTGTAATCGTATAGGTAATCTCTTCACCCAGTTCTACGCCGGTTGTCTTATTCGCCTCTTTCTTTACTGTCAGCGCCGGAGCCGGCTTCGCTGTCGGAACCTTCGCTTTCCCAATTCCACTCGCTGCTCCCTTCGGCGATTCACCGGTTGCTGTCGCTGTGTTGGTAACGGAACCTACACTAAGATCCCCTTCCGTTACCTCATAAGATTTCGTATTAAATGTTTTTTCTGCCCCAGGCGCCAGAGAGTCTATCGGCCAACTGTCCCCTGTCAGTGTGTCGGTTACTTTTACAGAGGTGAGCGTTACATTACCTGTATTTTTTACTGTAACAGTAAAAGTAATCTTGTCGCCCAGTTCATAAACGGTGTTCTCTGTATTGGTATCCTTTTTCGTTACCGTAATCGCTGCACGCTGCGCTACGGTCGCGACGGTTTCATTATCACTGCCGGTTACTTCGCCGCCTTTCGGATCGGTGCCGGTCGCCGTCGCCGTATTCACAAAGCTGCCTGCGAGAATATCAGCCTCCGTAATCTTATGCGTCGTCGTCACGCTCGTACTCGCTTTAGGTGCAAGCGTTCCTACGCTCTTCTCCAATCCGGTCAGCGGGTCGGTCACGGCGATATCGCTTACCGTTACGTTGCCGTTATTTGTAACCGTAATCGTATAGGTGATCTCATCGTTTAAGTCTGCTCCTGTCGTCTTATCCGCAGTCTTTTCCACGGTCAGAGCCGGGGCCGGCGTTACGGTTGTGACGGTTTCGTTGTCGCTGTCGGTTACCTCGTCTCCATTCGGATCGGTACCCGTCGCCGTCGCCGTATTTACAAAGTTGCCCGCGAGAATATCGGTCTCCGTAATCGTATGCGTCGTCGTCACGCTCGTACTCACTCCGGGCGCAAGCGTCCCTACACTCTTCTCTAATCCGGTCTTCAGGTCAGTCACGGTGATATCTTTGACTGTTACGTTGCCGTTATTCGTAACCGTGATCGTATAAGTGATCACGTCGTTCAACTCTGCGTCGGTTGTCTTACCTGCAGTCTTTTCCACGGTCAGCTCCGGATTCTCTTCTACGGTTGTAACGGTCGCGCTGGCGCTGCCAGTTACTTCGTCGCCATTCGGGTCAGTACCTGTCGCGGTCGCCGTGTTCTCGATCTCGCCCGCGAGAATGTCTGCCTCCTGTACCGTATAGGTCGTGGTAATCGCTTCCGCACTCTCTCCAGGCGCAAGCGTTCCTACGCTCTGATTCAAATTAGTCAGCGGATCCGCCACAGTTACATCGCTTACTGTTACGTTACCATCGTTCTTTACCGTAATCGTGTAGGTGATCACGTCATTCAACTCTGCGTCGCTTGTCTTATCCGCAGTCTTTGTCACGGTCAGCACCGGATTCGCTGATACGGTCGTGACGGTTTCGTTGCCGCTGCCGGTTACTTCACCGCCTTTCGGGTCAGTGCCTGTCGCAGTCGCCGTGTTCACAAAACGGCCCGCGACAATATCTGCCTCTGTAATCTTATGCGTCGTCGTCACGCTTGCACTCTCTCCGGGCGCAAGCGTTCCTATATCCTGATTCACTTCGGCCAGCGGGTCAGCCACCGTGATATCGCTTACCGTTACGTTGCCGTTATTCGTAACCGTAATCGTGTAGTTGATCACGTCGTTTAACTCTGCGTCGCTTGTCTTATCCGCAGTCTTTACCACGGTCAGCGCCGGGGACTGCGTTACGGTCGTGACGGCCTCGTCGTCGCTGGCGGTTACTTCGTCGCCATTCGGATCCGTGCCGGTTGCGGTCGCCGTATTCACAAAGCTGCCCGCGAGAATATCAGCTTCCGTAATTTTATGCGTAGTCGTCACACTTGCACTCTCTCCGGGCGCAAGGGACTTTATATCACTCTGATTCAATCCGGTCTTCGGGTCGGTCACAGTAATATCGCTTACGGTTACGTTGCCTTTGTTCTTAACCGTGATCGTGTAGGTAATATCCTCACCCAGAACCGCTCCGGAAGTCTTATTTGCAGCCTTTATCACAGTCAGGGCCGGAGCCTGTGCTACAGTCTCGACAGTCTCGCTGGCGCTGCCGGTTACTTTGCCTTCCTTCCAATCGGTACCTGTCGCGGTCGCCGTGTTCTCGATCTTGCCCGCAAGAATATCCTTCTCCTGAACCGTATATGTCGTGGTAAATGCTTCCGCACTCTCTTCGGGCGCAAGCGTCCCTACATTCTTCTCCAATCCAGTCAGCGGGTCAGTCACAGTAATATTGTTTACCGTTACGTTGCCGCTGTTGGTTACAGTAATCGTGTAGGTAATCACATCGTTCAATTCTGCTCCTGATGCCTTGTCTGCAGTTTTTGTTACGGTCAGCTCTGCATTTTTCGCAACTAAGGTTACGGTTGCCTGATCTTCTTCCGACACGTTTGGATTGCCAAAGAGTAGACTATTCAATTTACCAACCGCTTTGGCTGTATTAGTAATTTCTGTTTTTTCAAAATCTTCATCTTTGACCGTATAATAAACCGTAATCGTAACATCATTTCCTGCCATCAAAGGCTTTTTTAATTTAACAGAATTGCCATCCACATCATAAGCTTCATCTGGCACAATTTCAATTCCCGGCATAGGATCCGTAATCGTTATATCACTGATTAAATGAATCAAAGAATCATTCCCTACTGTCAATGTATATGTGATAACTTCTCCTGCCTTGGCCACCTCTGCTTTATCTGCCGTTTTAGTCAACGTCAGTGTCGGCCTGATCGGACTCCACGTTGCAACAAAGGTCAAATCTCCCTTAGAGCCTGGCTCTATATGGGGATTCATCCACTCATGAGTTCCCGCATTCGAATTAGCATCAATAGGAACATCAGCATCTGTTATTTCACTGGTTCCCGTACCAAGATTCCATCCCTCAAAAGTATAACCTCCTCTTTGGGGCTGTTGTGGGCTTATGAAAATATCACTTTCAACCGTATACGTTGTGTATACAGGATTCCATTCAGCGCCCTCTAATCCTTCATAGGTAATCTTGTACGTAGCTGGTTTCACTTCGAATATAACTACATTCTCAGAGTTCGCAGCTATTGTTACATTCTTCCAGCCCTTCTCGCCCTTGTCCTGATCCAGAATATAACCCTTCTCCTTAAGGGCATCTACATCAGCATTTACTGAAAATATCTTCGCCGGTGCCTTCTTCTGAGTTGGCCCAGTCATTATTACTGTACCGTTATACCGATACTCTACCGTATAAGTCAATGTGCTAAGCGGCCTATACTTGAATGTAATAACATTATTGCCAGGAATCTTATCCAATACGATAGAAGCATCAGACTGATCCGGTACATAATCCGGATAATCCTCCGAAAGCGCTATAGCTGTCGCCACAACTTCAGCCCCTACGCTTCCTGTATAGGTATCCATCCTATATACTTCTTCACTTTCGCCACCATCACCAGACACTATAACTACATGCTTCACTGTGTATGTCGTGACAGTTGCTTCGGCCCACTTCGCATAAACCTCGATATTATCATATACAGGAGCATACGAATCAAACGGCACTGTCCCTTCAGAATCTTTAAACCAACCTTCAAAAGTATACCCGACTCTTTCCGATGGTGCAGATTCCAGTACTGGCTGTCCCTTCTCTACCGTCTGTGTAGTCTGACTGCCGCCTTCGTAATTATCTATGAACGTAACTGTTACGGTTTCAGGCACAAACTTCGCATACAATACCAGATTATTGCTGGGCATTGTATCAAAAGTATATGGATCGCCTAAGCACTCCGCATTGTCGTACCAGCCCGCAAATTCATAATTCTCTGGTGCACCTGCCTCTGCTGCTGACGGTTCATAATACTTTCCCTTAATATCAGCGCCAAAACGAATATTGTTCTCAGATTTAAGCGTTTCATTATGATACTTAAACGTGAGGGTATATATATTGCGGTTGTAATAGAAGCGGTATGTAGTCCAAGTATTATCTGTGTGGTCATATTTATACCCTGCAATTTCTTTTGGGTTTAAAGTATAATTTGAAGAATTATAGGTCTCAGAATGTATATCTGATTTAGTATAACCGTTACCATCAACATTCTGAAGCCAATATTCCACCGTATGGGAACTTCTGCTACCCCATATTCCTTCAAATGTAATTGAGTTACCATTACCCGGCAACATCTCTTCTGTTACAATATATCGTTTTGTGACATAGTCCGAGCCAGTGTGGCTAGGATCCCATCCGTTAAAAAGGTTTGCCTGCTCATCCGGAGTAAAATTCTTTTTCGACGGCCACTGATCGGCAATATTCATTCCCAGTTTAACTTTTAAGGTATACTGGCTGCCGGTATACGTTTTATCGTTTATTTTTAATGTGGCATTGTCGTTGTTAATATTGAACGTATATGTATACTCTTTCAGTGTAAAGAACAGATATACCGTCGTAGAACCATCTGCCTCAACAACTGCACTATTGCTCTTTACATCTGGTAAAGCTATCGCAGTATTATAATAATTACGATAGTCTTTTTTCTTATCATCAATACTACCGCCTGGCCTTGCAACTACTTCAGTACCAACCGTTGCCTCTTGGCGTTCAGATTTCTCATATACATAATAAGACTGATTATGCTCATCTAGCAATTCCCGCATATATACTACTGTATAGTTAGCCGTATCAGGAATCCACTTGGCATAGACAGTTACATCATTCAGCAATTCAACATCTGTTGGCGCCTTTTTCGTACAATCGGGATCTGAATACCATCCATCAAAAATGTATCCATCTCTGGTGGGGAGAGGAGCATAATACGCGGCACTTTGGCATTCTGAGTTATGTCTGAACTTCCTGCTTTTTTCTCACTCAAATAGCCTTCTCAGAGCGTTCGGTGAATCCGGTCGTTCTTTTTTGCTGC